>DASQKY010000033.1 GCA_035630295.1 Acidimicrobiales bacterium
TCTCCGCGTGGGAGAAGGAGCTGCCGGCCGACCGCGCGGGGTGGCTCATCACGGTCGCATGGCGAGCCTTCGTCGACATGACGCGTTCGGACGCCGCGCGCCGCGACCGAGAGGTCCGGTTCGACACCGAACCACCGGCAGGCACGATCCCGAGCGCCGACGACACGTTGCACCTCTACTTCCTGTGCGCACACCCCGACCTCACGTCGTCGTCCTCGGTCGCGCTGACTCTTCGCGCCGTGGGTGGTCTCACGACGCGCCAGATCGCGCAGGCCTACCTCGTGCCGGAGGCCACCATGGCGCAGCGCATCAGCCGGGCCAAGCGCACGGTGGCGCGGGCCGGCGTCGATCGTCCCGGCGACGTGGGCACGGTGATGCGGGTGCTGTACCTCGTCTTCAACGAGGGCTACACCGGTGACGTCGACCTCGCGGCGGAGGCGATCCGGCTGACCCGGCAGCTCGCCACCCTGGTGGACGACCCCGAGGTCCACGGCCTGCTCGCCCTGATGCTCCTCCACCACGCCCGCCGGAGCAGCCGCACCCGGGCCGACGGGAGCATCGTGCCCCTCGCCGACCAGGACCGCAGCCGGTGGGACACCGCGCTCATCGCCGAGGGGACCGTCATCATCCACGCTGCGCTCGGGCGCGACCGGCTCGGCGAGTACCAGGCCCAGGCGGCCATCGCCGCGCTGCACGCGGACGCGCCGCGGGTCGAGGAGACCGACTGGGTGCAGATCGTGGAGTGGTACGACGAGCTGCTCCGGTTCGCCGACACCCCGATCGTCCGGCTCAACCGTGCGGTCGCCGTCGGCGAGGCCGACGGTGCGCCCGCAGGACTGGCGGCCCTGGCCGCGGTCGACGAGAGCGTCCCGCGGCGCGCCGCGGTCGCCGCCCACCTCCACGAGAAGAACGGCGACCTCGAGCTCGCAGCCCGTCTCTACGCCGACGCAGCCCGCAACGCACCCAACCTCGCAGAGCGCGACCACCAGACGCGCCAAGCAGCGCGACTCAACCAGCACCTGCACCAACCCAGATGATGCCGGCCCCCCGTGTTCTCTCGGTGGAGACGATGGGACCCGAACCCACGACCCCCCTGCTTGCAAGTTCCGACGAGCCCGATCCCCCACCAGCCGAGGAGCGCTGATCCCCAGGTCAGCGGCGGTATGGCCTGTCCGCCAACACCCGCCATCAGCCCTCGTTCCCGTCCCGTACGGGCACGCGCAGGGCATGCTGACAACCCCCGCGGACCGAGCAACGAAAGGCTCCTTACCTTGGTGAGGGCCGCTATGAAAGCAAACTGCCCTTTGCTTTCCTTAGCTCAGTTCTCGTAGTGGAGGTCGAGCGACATCTGGTCGGCTGCATGGCCCGGAACCTCGACCTCGCCGTACACGGCCTCGAAGATGTGAGGGGCCTCGTAGATGCGTCCTCGCTCCCGACCGGTCGTCTCCACGAGGTCACCCCGCTCGACGAGGGCGTTGATCGCGGCGTGAGCCGTGGGCCGGGTCACACCGAGCAACGATTCGACCCGAGCCGCGGTGACGACCGGTACCGCGAACAGCTGCTCCGCGAGGCGCACGACGGTGTTCGGCCGCCCCTCGTCGAGGAGCTGGTTGCGGAGATCGTGCTGCAACTCGACGAGGCGAACCGTCCGCTCCTCGGCGTCACGAGCCTGGCGTCGCACGCCATGGAGGAAGAAGCGCAGCCAAGGGATGATGTCGCCCGTCTGGCTCGTCCGGAGGAGCAGGTCATAGTACTCGCTGCGGTGCTGCTCGAAGTAGGCCGAGAGGTAGAGCAGAGGCTGAGGCAAGGCGTCCCGCAGCACCAGCATCAGAGGGATCAGGAGCCGCCCGATGCGCCCGTTCCCGTCCAGGAAGGGATGGATCACCTCGAACTGGTAGTGCGCAAGGGCGAGCTGGAGCAACAGAGGCATGTCCCGCTCGTGGAGAAACCGCTCAAGGTCGTCGAGGGCGATGCCCATGGGGTCAGGTGGCGGCGGGACGAACACGGCATCAGTGAGGGTGTTCCCGCCGATCCATACGGGACTGGTGCGCAGCTCGCCAGGGAGTCGGTTCTGCCCGCGCACCCCCGACAGCAGGTGTTCGTGCATCTCGCGAAGGAGTCGGACCGAGACGGGGAACCCCTCGCCCACCCGCTGCAGCCCGTGCCCCATGGCCACGATGTAGTTCTGGACCTCTTGGGCGTCGTCGGCCTCGTCGGCCGCAGGCGCCTGGCCGGCCTCGAAGCGGAGGAGCTGGCCAACGTCGGTCTTCGTGCCTTCGATGCGCGAGCTGAGCACCGCTTCCAAGCGGAGGTGCGGCCCGATGAGCAGATGGGCGTTGGGGATGAGGCGACCGACGCCGCCCAGGCGGTGCACGGCGCCGGTGGCTTCGTCGAGCAGGGTCACGATCTCGGGCGGAAGCTGCAACCGCCGAGGCAGCGGCGCGGGATGGAACGCCCAGAAACCGCTCGAGTCCTTGCGGACCACCCCGCGCTCCTGCGAGCTGAACGCTTCTGGCTCCACCGCGTCTCCTTGTTGAGGTGCTCTTTCCTCCGCCGCATCCTAACTAAAGCAGTGGCCCAATAGCTTTACTACGCGAGTTAGTCGCCCGCTGCCAGGAGAGCCTCTAGTAGGCCGCGCCTCATGTCGATCCTTGAGGTCGTGGGGAACTCATCGCCCTCAACCGCTGGCGCCCACGAGAACGACCTCACCGTCGCCGCCAGACCATGACGGGACCAGACAACGTTCCACCGAGATCCGCCCCGGCAACGGCTCCACCCCCTCCCTCGCCAACCAGACCAGAATCGTCCGCGGCCCCCAACCAGGGTGCTCCCGGCGCATCGCCACGATCCGCGCCTCGACCTCCGCGGCCATCTGATGCGGACACGACGACGGCCTCGATGACCGATCCGCCAACCCGCCGAGGCCATGAACCGCGTACGCCTTCAACCACCGTGAACGCTCGGACGGCGAACCCATAGCGGCGGGCCACATCAGTGACCGTCGCTCCGTCATGAGCACCTCCAACACCGCTGCCAACCGTTGCTCCACCAGGCCCAACTCCACCAACACGACCGGCCTCCCACGCATCTGTGATCACACGACAACCACAGCGAAGGAGGTGGCCACAGCAGCAGGGGGACCCTCACCGGTGTCGCACAGGAACCGGGTCCGGTGTCGCACAGGAACCGAGGCCGCGTCCGAAAACCGTCACCCAGCTACCGGGGCCACGGTGTCCACCATGAACCGGGTCCTCACACCGGTGTCCGATCCGTACGGGCACGTGGAGGGCACGGCGAGCACTCCCACGGGTGACCCGCCCGAGGCGGAGCGCCCTGACCAGGGGGAATGTGGTGGAGACGATGGGACTCGAACCCACGACCCCCTGCTTGCAAAGCAGGTGCTCTAGCCAACTGAGCTACGCCCCCGAGGGTACGTGCCGTACCTGGGTGAGGACCCCGAGGCCCGATCCTACCGGTGCCCGGCGTGCCGACTGGCGGTCGCCGCGGCCCGATCCGGCGCTGGCGCAAGGAGTCGCACGCCCCGGGCCTGCGGTAGGGGCGGATCCCGAGAGCGGGCGCTCCCGACCACTGGTCGGGCCGGCGGTCGGTCGCGTACGGGCGGCTTCGAGGGGCGGGCCCGGCGGAAGGCCCGGCTCAGACGCCGAGGTGGGCCAGGACGGCGCGGACGGACTCGGTGGAGGTCACGTGCACCGCCTGCATCCCGGCCTGCCGGGCGCCGACGACGTTCTCCGGGCTGTCGTCGAAGAAGAGGACCCCTGAGGGCGCCACGCCGATGGCGGTGGCGACGGTGTCGAACGCGGCCCGGTCGGGCTTGCGGTGCCCGATCTCGGAGGAGACGAACGTCGAGGTGAAGACGCCCAGGACCTCGGCGAAGCGCTCGGACCACACCACCTGGTGGCTCGGGTTGCTGTTGGTGAGCGCGTAGAGCGGGAACCGGGCCCGAGCCCGGTCGAGCAGCGGGGCCATGCCGGCGGCCACGCCGAGGTAGATGTCGTTCCAGCCGGCCAGCAGCTCCTCGTCGGCCAGCTCGACGGCGAGGGCCCGCCGGAGGCCGGCGAAGTACCCGGCCACGTCCAGGACGCCCCGCTCGTGGTCCTCGTACGCCGCGTCGAAGGTGAACCGGGAGGCCACCTCCTCGACCTCGCGGCCGGCGCTGCGGGCCCAGCGGGCCGTGCACCGCCCGAAGTCGATGTCGATGACCACGCCCCCGAGGTCGAAGAGCAGGACCTCGACGGCCTCCGGTCGGAGCCTGGGCGTCACCACCACCCGAGTGTGCCCCACGGGCACCCCGACCTCAGAGGCGCTCGGGCGGTCCCCAACCGACGAAGGCGCCGTCGGGGCCGCGGAGAGCGGAGCGGACCTCGCGGATGGCGTCGAGGGGCAACGGGCCGTAGGCGTGGGGGTAGACGGGCGGGTCGGCGTCGAAGCGGACCTCGCAGCCCACGGCGCCGAGATCCACCGTCAGGGCCACGTACGGGCGCGGATCCCCTGCGTGGTAGCGGTTGGCGGGCACCAGGAGCCGGTCAAGGCCGAGGGTCAGGTGGACGAAGCCCTCGGCCTCGAAGCCCTCCGGGACCACGCGCCCGGCGTCCTGGGCTCGCCGCCAGCTTGAACACGGAGAGAGGTGATAGGCGATATTTGACCACGGAGGGTGATCGGGACTTGAATGGTCCCCACGCCCCGCCGGAGCCTCCTCCGGCCGTTCCCCGTCCTTCCTCGCAGCCATCGGATCCGTCCTCGTGATCGACTCGCCCGCAGCATCCCGCCCCTCGCCGCAGGCCCGCCGTAGCCTCGCGCGGGCCGGGCGCGAGGGTCTGGGGAAGACGGTGCGAGGTGAGTGACACGCCGGAGCTCTGGGACGGCCGCTGGGTCGTTTGCCGGGCCCCGACCCTGGCCCGGGCCACCGAGCCGGCCGAGGGCGACCCCGCCACCACGGCCGGCGGGCCGGCGCCCATCGTCGGCCTCGAGCACCTCCCCCCGGCGGCCCAGCCGCCGGTGGTGGCCCTGGTCGGGGACCTCTCGCGCCCCGTCGACGCCCAGCTCGCCCTGCCCCTCCCGGCCGGTGGCCACGCCCTCCTGACCGTGCACGGCGACCCCGCCCACGTCGAGGTGCTGGTGCGAGGGGCCGGCGAGCGGCCCGACGCCCACCCCGGCGACCCCCTGGTGGCGGTGCTGGGTGACGGCCGGCGGGTGGAGCTGGCCGGTGTGGCCGCCTGCGTCATCGACCCCGACGGCACCACCTCGTCGATCAGCCCGGCCCTGGCCGAGCTGGCCGGCGCCCCGGCCCGCACCCTGGCCGCCCGGGGCCTCGCCGCGGTCATCGCCCCCGAGGACCGGGGCCGGGTGCTGGAGGTGGCCCGACGGGTGGCCGACGTGGCCGACGGCGTCCGCCTCGACCCCCACGACGGCGGGCCGCCCCGCTGGATCACCGTCCGGGGCCTCGACGTCGGGGCCGACCCCTCCTCCATCGCCGATCCCGCCCCCACCGACCACGGCCGCCTCCTGCTGGTCACCGAGCTCCACGCCCGGGCCGGCGAGCTGGCCCGCGCCGCCCACCGGGCCAGCAGCGCCTTCCAGCAGGCGGCCTCGGGGCGAGCCCGCGTGAACCGGGAGGGCACGGTGGTGGCCTCCAACCCGGCGCTGGGCCGCATGCTGGGCGTCGACCAGGGCCGGGTCGCCGGGCACCGCCTGGTCGACCTGGTGGCGGCCGACGAGCGCCCCGCCCTCACCGCCCTGCTGGGGGCCGTCCTCCGGGGCGACCTGAGCGAGCTGGACCACGAGGTCCGCCTGGTCGCCTCGCTGCCCGCCGCCCCCCCCACCGACATCACCCCGCCCGGGGCCCGGAGCGCCGGCCCGGCGCCGGCCCCCGGGACGCCGGCCACGCCACCCACCCCCGTCGGCCCGCCCGGGTCGCCGTCCAGCGCCCCACCGCCCGAGCCCCCGGCCCGATGGGTGCGGCTCCAGGTGCAGGCCGTGGCCCTGGCCGGCCGGGACCCCGAGATCGACGTCGAGATCCACGACGTCACCAACCGGCGCCGGGCCGACGCCCTCGACCGGGACGCCGTCGAAGCCCTCCGCTCGGCCTTCCTCCACGCCCCCACGGCCATGGCCGTCATCGAGCTGGACGGCACCATCGGCGAGGCCAACTCGGAGCTGCGGGCCCTGCTCGACGTGGGCGACCTCGACACCGAGCCGGTGCGCCTGGCCGACCTGGCCCACGAGGACGACCGCGACCTGGTCGCCGCGGTGCTGGCCGAGATCTCGCTGGGCGGACGGGCCCGGGTGGAGTGCCGCCTGCGCCGCCACGACGGCGACGACCGGGTGGTCGAGCTGGCCGTGGCCGCCGTGACCGCCGCCGACCACCACAGCCCGTTCGCCATCGCCCAGGTCCACGACGTGACCGCCCGGCACGACACCGAGGAGAAGCTCCTCCACCAGACCTTGCACGACCCGCTGACCGGCCTCGGCAACCGGCTGCTGCTGCGAGACCGGCTGGAGCGGGCCATCGCCCACCGCGACGAGTCGCCCTTCGCCCTGATGTTCCTCGACCTGGACCACTTCAAGTGGACCAACGACACCCACGGGCACGAGACCGGTGACGAGCTGCTCATCGAGATCGCCCGCCGGCTCCGGGCCGCGGTGCGGGCCGAGGACACCGTGGTCCGCCTGGGGGGCGACGAGTTCGTGGTCCTGGCCATCGGCGTGTCCGACCAGGCCGGGGCCGACGTCCTGGCCGGCAAGGTCCGCACGGCCATCGCCGAGCCCTTCACCGTGGCCGACCACCTGCTCACCGTCACCGCCAGCGTGGGCGTGGTCATCGCCGGGGCCGACCACGACACCGCGGACGCCCTCCTGCGCGACGCCGACCTGTCCATGTACCGAGCCAAGAGCAGCGGGCGCGACCGCCACGAGGTCACCATGGGGGCCGCGGCCGAGGCCCGCCCCGCACCGGTGGCCGAGGCCCTGCGCCTGGCCCTCGACACCGACAGCCTGCTGCTCCACCACCAGCCCATCGTCGACCTGCGCACCGGCCGGGCGGTGGGCACCGAGGCCCTGCTCCGAGTGAACGACCCGGTCACCGGCACCCGGCCCCCGGACCGCCTGCTGGACGGCATCACCGATGCCGAGCTGCTCGTCGACCTGGCCGGCTGGGTCCTCGACTCCATGGTCGAGCAGATGGCCGGGTGGGACGAGGCCGGCATCGGCCCCCTGGGCGTGTGGATCAACCTCACCGGCGCCGAGCTGCAGACCGACTCCCTGCTGGAGCGGGTGAGCGGCATCCTGACCCGCACCGGCGTCGACCCCACCCGCCTCCACATCGAGGTGCCCGAGCCCGAGCTGCTGCTGGCCGACGGCCGGGCCCTGGAGCGGCTGCGCACCCTGGCCGCCCTGGGCGTGCAGCTCGGCATCGACGACTTCGGCACCGGCACCACGTCGCTGGCCCACCTGCGGTCGCTGCCCATGAGCTTCCTGAAGATCGACCCGTCGATCGGGCGTCGCCTCCGCGAGCCCGGGGGCCGGGCCGTGGTCGAGGCCGTGGTGGCGGTGGGCCGAGCCCTGGGGCTGGAGGTCATCGCCGAGGGCATCGAGGAGCAGGCCCAGATGGAGGCCCTGGCCCAGTTGGGGTGCACCCACGCCCAGGGCAACCTGTTCGCGGCCCCGGCGCCCGCCCACGAGCTGGCCCTCCCCGGTCGAGCGCAACCACCGCGATGAGCACCGAAGAACGCGCCCCGTGGGGGGCGCACGCCGCAGCGCGAGTCCTGGGCACCCCCCGCAGTGGTGAGGCCGTCGCTTTGGGTGCTTGCGAGCCGTCACGGGGGGTACGGTTGATCCCACGCGCCGCCCGAGGCGCGAGGCGAGAGCCGGGATGGGGGCCTGTGGTGAGCAGACCTGAGACGAGCCCAGCGGTCCTGGCGGGGCCCGTGGCCGCGGGCCCGCGACAGGTCCACACCGTGCTGTGGTGGGCCGCCACCGTGCTCACCCTCGTCCTGCTCGACGACCTCACCTTCGGCCCGGTCTTCTGGGTGGTGTCCCGGGTGGGCAGCCCGTCGGCCGGCTTCCTCGTCGCCCTGGCCGTCTACGTCCCGGCCCAGATCGCCCTCGTCCACCGAGGCACCTCCGACCGGCCCGGGCGCCTGGCCACCTTCATGCTGTCCCGGCTGGACCTCCAGCGCCGGTCGCGGCAGATCGCAGCCCGCGAGCAGGACATGCGGGCCCGGGTGACCGGCGTGGCGTCGGCCTTCGGCCTCTCGTTGGTGATCGGCGGCGTCCTGCCGGTGCTCCTGCTCCACCGGGCCGGCTACGGCACCGGCTTCGTGCGGCGCCTCGCGGTGGCCACCTCCGTCGCCTACGCCATCGAGTTCGCCCTGCTCCACGGCCTCCTCCCGGGACACATCTGATGAGCTCCAGCATCCACGCCCCCACAGCCATCCCAGCCGCCTTCCCGGTGGAGGTGACCACCTCCCCCATGGCGTGCTGGTCCGCCCCCGACACCGACCTGGGTCGCCAGCTCGCCGAGGCCGAGGCCGAGGCCTTCCCCGAAGCGCCCCAGCTCTTCGCCGGCGACGCCAGCTCGATCCTCATGGGCATGGCCTTCGGGGGGCTGGTCCGGCACCTGATGCGCCTCTCGGTCCCGGCCATCGCCCCCGGCGTGGCCATGCCCCTGATCCTCGACGACCTGGCCCGCTCCGGCCAGGGCCTCACCCACCAGCAGCTCCTCGACCACTACGGCGCCCGGGGCATCGCCCTGGACCGGGTGGTGAGCGTGGAGACCAACGTGCGGGTGGGCGAGCGGGAGGCGGACATCCCCTCGGCCGACATGTCCTACCTCTCGGTGTTCGACCTCATGCGCCGCATCGGCTCCGGTGCCGTCTTCGCCCACCTCAACGACGCCGCCCGCTCCAGCTTCGCTCGGGTCGGCCTCCAGGACGAGCCCATCGCCGGTGTCGAGGGCCTCCGCACGCCCGGCGTCCACCCCGGCGAGTTCGACGACCACTACACCCCGGTGTGCCTCCCGGTGACCGAGGGCAACGTCGCCGTGATCGAGGCCCTCAGCCCGGCCATGGCCGCCTCCCGCTGGTCCCCCGAGCCACCCCCCTGGTGGTGAGCCCCGGCCGACGATCTCCTTCCCCCACCGTCCCCCGGCCCTCTCGGGCCCTGCGTCACACCACCCCCGACCCGCCTCCCTCCCGGAACCGCGGGCCGAACCGAACCCACCCCCGCGACGGGAGGTCGCGCCGCCGATGAGCAACATCGTCCAAGAAACCGCACCCCGCCTGGATCAGAAGGCGACCACGCCGGGGCTCCACATCACCGTCCGCCTCGGCACCGGGTCGGGCCCGACCCACCTGGCCGCCTTCGACGCCGCCCTGCAGGCCGCCGGGGTCGCCGACCGGAACCTGCTGCTCCTCAGCTCGATCATCCCCCCCGGGGCCACGGTCGAGCGCACCCCGGAGGCCCAGACCTGCCCGGGAGGCTGGGGCGATCGCCTCTACGTGGTCATGGCCGAGGAGCGGGTGGAGCGGCCCCACGAGGAGGCCTGGGCCGGCGTGGGCTGGCGGCAGGACCCCGAGTCCGGGGCCGGCCTCTTCGTCGAGCACCACGGCCACTCCGAGCACCAGGTCGAGGCCGACCTCCTGACCTCGCTCCAGGCCATCTCCGACGGGCGGCCGCCCCGGGACTGGGAGCCCCCGCAGATCGCCATGACCGGGGTGGTGTGCGAGACCGACCCGGTCTGCGCCCTGGCTGTGGCCTGCTTCCAGAGCGAGCCGTGGCGGCCCGAGGTGATCGATCTGCGCGACGGCTGACGGCGGGCGGTGTCTCGCCGCGCAGAGAGTCGGCGAGAATGCCTGCAATCCCCGGTCGCGCCGGCCGATCATGACAGAGTGACCAGCGTGGGAGTGCGCGACACGAGCGAGGAAGCGCGGGCCGACGACGCTCCGCGTCCGCCCCGCCACTGGATGGCCATCATCGCCGTCGGCGTGTCGCTGGCTGCGCTGGGCACCGTGTTCACCGACTACCGGCCGATCGTGGCCGTGGTCACCGGCGCCTTCGCCCTGACCAGCTGCATCCTCTTCGTCACCAAGCACCAGCGCGAGACCATCCGCCCCCTGGCCGTCATCCTGGCCAGCGGGCCCATCGGCCTGCTGGGCGTGATCGCCCCCACGGTGCAGGAGGTGGCGACCGGGCGGCCCCCGGACTTCCCCGGCCTGTCCGAGGTGTTCTTCGCCGCCTGCTACGTCGCCCTCATCATCGGCATCGAGGGCCTGCGCCGGGCCCGGACGGCCCAGTCCGACAGCGAGGGCCTGGTCGACGGGACCATCGTGTCGGTGTCGATCAGCCTGGTGGTGTGGGTCGTGGCCCTCGGCCCCGCCCTGCGCCAGCCCGGCCAGTCCGGGGCCGCCATCGCCACCAACCTGACCTTCGGGGTGCTGAGCGCGGTGATCATCGCGGTGACGGTGCGCCTGGCCATCGGGCCCGGCGCCCGGGCCCCGTCGTGGTACCTGCTGGCCGTGGCCATCGCCGCCTTCGTCACCGCCGATGTGGCCGTGTCGATCTCGCCCGACATCCCCCCGGCCCTCTCGCCCATCGTCTACACGTTCTTCGGGGCCGCGGTGCTCCACCCGAGCATGCCCCGCCTGGTCGAGCGCGACCTGCGCCCCACCACCCGGGTCGGCATGGGCCGCTTCGTGATGCTGGCCATCGCCCTGGTGGTGGCCCCCCTCACCCTCGTCGTCCTGGCCACCGAGGGCGACGCCGTGGACCTGGTGGTCGTCTCCATCGGCTCGCTGGTCCTGTCCGGCCTGGTCCTCGTCCGCCTCACGCTGCTGATCCGGGCCGGGAGCGAGCAGGCCCGCCTCGAACAGGCCCTCCGGCAGGCGTCCGAGCGCCTCCTGCAGGCCGCCGACCGGCCGGCCCTGGAAGCCGCCGCCTTCGACGCCGCCCGCCTCCTCATCGGCCGGGTCAGCGACGTCGACATCGCCGTGGTCGAGCAGGTGTCCGAGGGCGACGTGGCCATCCCCCTCGGCGCCGGCCGGCCCTCGGTCCAGGTCCACGCCCCCGGCGGCCTGCCGGCGGCCCAGAAGCGGGCCCTCGGCGCCCTGGCCACCAACGTGGCCCTGGCCCTGGAGACGGCCGAACTGTCCGAGGCCCTCCAGCGCACCCGCTCCGAGCGCCGCTTCCGGGCCCTGGTCGAGAACTCCTCCGACCTGGTGATGGTCATCGACGCCGACGGCCTCCTCTCCTTCGTCAGCCCCGCCGCCCGGCGCCTGTTGGGCCGGGACGAGGCGACACTGATGGGCACCTCGCCCACCCAGCTGCCCTTCGCCGATGACGTCGCCCTGCTCTCCGGGCTGCTCGAACGGGCCGACGCCACCAGCTTCACCCACCCCGTGGAGGTCCGCCTCCGCCACGTGGACGGCACCCCCCGCTGGTTCGAGGTGGCCGCCCGCGACCTGCGCGACGAGCCCGAGATCGCCGGCTTCGTGCTCAACTGCCGCGAGGTCAGCGACCGCAAGGACGCCGAGCTCCGCCTGTTCCGCAGCGAGGCCCGCTTCCGGGCCCTGGTCCAGAACGTGAGCGACGTGGTGGCCGTCATCGACGACTGGGGCCGGTTCACCTACGTGTCGCCGGCGGTCACGCCCCTGCTCGGCTACCGGGCCGAGCAGCTGCTCGACACGCCGGCGACCAGCATCATCGCCACCGACCAGCGCCACTTGGCCCAGGACCTCCTCCTCTCCGCCCTGCGCGACGTGGCCGAGCGCTCCAACCCCAACAGCATCGAGCTGCGGGCCATCGCCCTCGACGGCAGCATCCGCACCCTCGACGTCACCGTCAGCGACCTGCGCCACGAGCCCGCCGTGCACGGCATCGTGCTCAACGCCCGAGACGTGACCGTGCGCAAGCAGCTGGAGTCGAGCCTGCGCCACCAGGCCCACCACGACGCCCTCACCGGCCTGGCCAACCGCACCCGCTTCACCGAGATGGTCGAGCACGCCGCGGCCGAGGGCGCCAGCGCGGCCTGCGTCCTGTTCGTCGACCTCGACGACTTCAAGACCGTGAACGACAGCCTCGGGCACGCGGTGGGCGACGAGCTCCTCATCGCCGTGGCCGGCCGGCTCAGCGCCAACCTGCCGCCCGAGGCCACGCCGGCCCGCCTGGGCGGTGACGAGTTCGCCGTGCTGGTCCGGCCCACCGCGGACGACCTGGGCCCGGTGGGCGTGGCCCTACGCCTGCTGCACGAGCTGCGGGTGCCCTTCGACATCAACGGGTGGGAGATCGTGGTCACGGCCTCCATCGGCATCGCCGCCATCGGGGGCGACGGCATCACCGCCGAGGTCGTGCTGCGCAACGCCGACATGGCCATGTACCTGGCCAAGGAGCGGGGCAAGGACCGCGTCGAGCTGTTCGAGGAGGCGATGCACGTCACCGCCTTCGAGCGCCTGGAGCTCAAGGCCGACCTGGCCCGAGCCATCACCTCGGGCCAGCTGGCCCTGGTGTACCAACCGGTCGTGTCGCTGGAGACGGGCCGCATCACCGGCGCCGAGGCCCTGGTGCGCTGGGACCACCCCCGGCGGGGCCGCCTCTCCCCCGACGCCTTCATCGCCATCGCCGAGGAGACCGGCCTCATCGTCCAGCTCGGCCAGTGGGTGCTGGAGGAGGCCTGCCAGCAGCTCCGCACCTGGCAGCTCACCCTGCCCCCGGGGGCCGCCCTGTCGATGAGCGTGAACCTGTCGGTGCGCCAGCTGGAGCAGGCCTCCATCGTCGATGCCGTGCGCGACACCGTCGACCAGTTCGGACTCGACCCCAAGACCCTGACCCTGGAGATCACCGAGACGGTGATCATCGACCACATGGAGACCGACCGGAGCCGGCTCACGGCCCTGAAGGAGCTGGGCGTGCAGATCGCCCTCGACGACTTCGGGGTGGGCTACTCGTCCCTGCGCTACGTCGACGACCTGCCGGTGGACATCCTCAAGGTGGACCGCAGCTTCGTGGGGGGCATCACCGGCAGTGAGCCCACCCCGGTGCTGGAGGCCATCGTGGCCCTGGGCGGCCGCCTGGGCGTCCACACCGTGGCCGAGGGGATCGAGAACCCCCACCAGCTGGCCGCCCTCAAGGCCATCGGCTGCGACCTGGGCCAGGGCTACTGGTTCTCGCCGCCGCTGGCCCCCGACGCCTACGAGGACCTGCTGGCCCGCAACATCGCCCACGGCGGCTTCGACACCAGCGCCGAGAGCGAGGGCGGGTTCAACCAGGAGCCCGACACCTCGGGCCAGGACGCCACCCGGCCCCGCGACCGCAACGACCGGTCCTGACCTGCGGCCCGGGCCCGAGCGGCCCCGGGCAACGGCGCTGAAGGGCCGGGGGACAGGGCGATAGCGTGCCCGCGTGCCCGGTCCGATCTTCGTCTCCCGCCTGGCGCGGCTCCCGCTGCTCGACGCCGACGGCCACGCCATCGGCCGGGTCGACGACGTGGTGGCCGTGCCCTCCGGCGCCGAGCCGGCCCGGGTGCTGGGCCTGGTGGCCACGGTCGAGCGGCGCCGCATCTTCGTGAACGAGGCCCGCCTGGGGGCCATCGACCCCACCGGCGTGCGCCTCCGCTCCGGCACCATCGACGTGCGCCCCTTCCGCCAGCGGGCCGGGGAGACGTTGCTCATCGGCGAGATCCAGGGCACCCGGGTGGGCGACGACTACATCGTCGACACCGCCATCGAGGAGTCGCCCCGCACCGGCTTCTGGTTCGTGGTGGCCGTGGCCCTGGGCGGCCGGGGTCCCCTCCGCCGCCGCGGCCGCACCCGGGTGGTGGAGTGGAGCGACGTGGCCGTCCGCTTCGACGCCGGCCCCGAGTACGCCGAGGTGGCCGAGCTGCGCAACATGCACCAGAGCGACGTGGCCGAACGCATCCGGGGCCTGCCCCACGCCAAGCGCCGGCGCCTGGCCGAGCTCATGGAGGACGACCGCCTGGCCGACCTGCTGGAGGAGCTGCCCGAGGACGAGCAGATCCGCCTCATCCAGGGCCTGGACCTGGAGCGGGCGGCCCACGTGCTGGAGGAGATGGAGCCCGACGACGCCGCCGACCTGCTGGGCGAGATGTCCGAGGCCGAGCGCCAGCGCCTCCTGGCCGCCATGGAGCCGCAGGAGTCGACGCCCCTGCGCCGCCTCCTGGCCTACGACGAGGACACCGCGGGCGGGCTCATGACCCCCGAGCCGGTGATCCTCCAGGGCTCCACCACGGTGGCCGAGGCCCTGGCCACCGTGCGCCAGCCGGACCTGCCCATGGAGCTGGCGGCCCAGGTCTTCGTGGTCCAGCCCCCCACGTCCACGCCCACCGGCCGCTTCATCGGCAGCATCCCGTTCCAGCGCCTGCTCCGCGAGCCCCCCGGCACGGCCCTGGCCGACTGCGCCTACCGGGACCCCGAGCCCGTCCCCCCCGAGATGCCCCTGCGCGACGTGGCCGAGCGCCTGGCCGCCTACGACGCCCTGGCCGTGCCGGTGTGCGACTCGGCCCACCGGCTGGTCGGGGCGGTCACCGTCGACGACGTGCTCGACCACGTCCTGCCCCGCGACTGGCGCCGGCGCCGGCGGTCGCGGTCCCACCTGGCCGGGGGCGGCTGATGGCCGGCCGGCGCACCGACCTGTCCCGCCCCCGTCGCCGCCTGGCCTGGTCGAGCTTCTACGACCCTGAGGCCTTCGGCCGGTTCTCGGAGGCCATCGCCCGCTTCCTGGGCACCGGCAGCTTCCTCATGGGCCAGACCGTCCTGGTGGCCATCTGGATCGGGCTCAACGTGGCCATGGTCCGCTACCGCTGGGACCCGTACCCCTTCACCTTGCTCAACCTGGCCTTCTCGACCCAGGCCGCCTACGCCGCCCCGCTGATCCTGCTGGCCCAGAACCGCCAGGACGACCGGGACCGCCGCCAGGCCGAGCGCGACCGGGGCCTGTACCAGCGCACCCAGGCCGACACCGAGTACCTGGCCCGGGAGCTGGCGTCGGTGCGCATCGCCCTGGCCGACGTGGTCACCACCGAGGACCTGCGCGACTCGGTCGACCGGGTCGCCACCGCCCTGGAGAAGGTGGCGGCCCGCCTCGACGCCCTGGAGCCCCGGCTGGGCCTGGCCGGCGACGAGGCCGACACGACCCCGGCCCCGTAGCGGGCTCAGCCGCCCAGCTCGTTGCCGACCAGGGGCTCGAGCCGCAGCTCCGGCTGGTCGGCGGCCACCCGGTCGAGCCAGAACCGGCTCTCGAACAGGGCCAGGCGGGTGCCGTCGGCCCGCTCCAGCACGGTGACCCCCCGCATGCCCCGAAGGGCCGGCGTGCTGTCGACGTCGGTGACCCGGGCCACCGTGTAGGACGTGGGGCTGAGCTGCACGGGGGCCCCGAACTCGTTCTCCAACCGGTGGACGGCCACCTCGAACTGCATGGGCCCCACCGCGGCCAGCACCGGGGCCTGGTCGCCGAGGTCGAGGTCGCGCAGGACCTGGACCACGCCCTCCTCGTCGAGCTGGGCCACGCCCCGCCGGAACTGCTTGGCCTTGCCGGTGTCGCGGGCCCGCACCACCGCGAACTGCTCGGGGGCGAAGCTGGGGATCTCGGGGTAGGCGACCTGCTCGCCCAGGTACAGGGTGTCGCCCACCCGCACGTCGGTGGCGTTGACCAGGCCCACCACGTCCCCCGGCCAGGCCACCTCGATGGTCTCCCGCTCCTGGCCGAAGACGGAGTGGGCGTACTTGGTGGCGAACGGCTTGTGGGTGCGGGCGTGGGTGACCACCATCCCCCGCTCGAAGCGTCCCGAGCACACCCGCAGGTAGGCGATGCGGTCCCGGTGGGCCCGGTCCATGTTGGACTGGACCTTGAACACGAAGCCCGAGAACGGGGCGTCCAGGGGGCGCTCCCGGCCGGCCCCGTCGGACCGGGGGCTGGGGGGCGGGGCCAGGTCGACCAGGGCGTCGAGCAGGAGCCGGACCCCGAAGTTGGTGAGGGCCGAGCCGAAGAACGTGGGCGAGGTCTCCCCGGCCCGGAACAGCTCGTCGTCGTGCTCGGCGCCCACCTCGTCGAGGAGCGACAGCTCGTCCGCGGCCCGGGTCCACGACTCCCCCTCCAGCTCGGCGGCGGCCCCGGCGTCGAGGAGCTCCTCGGGGGCCTCGGTGGCTCCCCGGGCCACCCGGGTGAAGCGCACGTAGGCGCCGGTGCGCCGGTCGACCACACCCCGGAAGTCGCCGGCCAGGCCCACCGGCCAGGTGATCGGGGTGGGGACCACGCCGATGCGCTCCTCGACCTCGTCGATGACTTCCAGCGGGTCGCGCCCGGGCCGGTCCCACTTGTTGACGAAGGTGAGGAGGGGCAGGCCCCGGGCCCGACACACCTCGAACAGCTTCAGGGTCTGGGGCTCGATGCCCTTGGCCGCGTCGAGCACCATCACCGCGGCGTCGGCCGCGGCCAGCACCCGGTAGGTGTCCTCGGAGAAGTCGCGGTGCCCGGGGGTGTCGAGCAGGTTCACGACGCAGTCGCGGTACGGGAACTGGAGCACCGTGCTGGTGATGGAGATGCCCCGCTGGCGCTCCATCTCCATCCAGTCGGAGGTGGCCGCCCGGCGCCCCTCCCGAGCCTTCACCGCTCCGGCGGCGGTGGTGAGGGCACCGCCGTAGAGCAGGAACTTCTCGGTCAGGGTGGTCTTGCCGGCGTCGGGGTGGCTGATGATGGCGAAGGTGCGGCGCCGGGCGGCCTCGGCCGGCGCCTGCTCACGGCCCCCCACCGGCCCCGTCGCCCGGCCGACGCCGGTTCCGTCGGGGTCGCTCACGCGCAGGCCGCGCAGCGGCCGACCAGGTCGAGCCGGTGGTGCTCGGCGGAGAACCCCTGCGACCGGGCCACCCGGGCCAGGGCAGCCTCCAGGGCGGTCTCGACATCCGCGGGCACGGTGAAGTCGGCCACCGCCCCGCACTGCAGGCAGATCAGGTGGTGGTGGTGGCCGGCCAGGTCCTCGGCCAGCTCGAAGCGGGTGAACTCGTCGCCCCCGGCGATGCGGAGGACCACGCCGGCCGCCTCCAGCACGCTCAGGTTGCGGTACACCGAGCTCTGGGCCAGGCCGTCGCCGGCGGAGACCACCTCGGCGGTGGTGAGGGGCCGGTCGGCGTCGGCCAGGATGCGCACCACCGCCTGGCGGTTGGCCGTGTAGCGCTGGCCCGAGGCGTGGACGCGGGCCCCGACCTCGCGGTCGAGCTCCGCGGGGGTCCGGGGCGGGGCCGAGGCGGGCACCGGGGCACCCTACCCGGGCCACCCATCAGGGTGAGAACGGGTGAGAACGGGTCCAGGACCGGGTGCCGGGGCCGATGGGACCGGGACGACTTCCCTTGCGAGGGCTGTCGTCGTAACCTGACCGTCACATCGGCGCCGGGGCTCGAGGCCCGCGGGGTGAGCCCACCCACGCCGACCACCCTCCCCTCCCGACCCACGAGGCCCGGCGCTCATGCCCGACTGCTCCTGCTGCCCGTCCCCGACCCCCCCCGTCGAGCGGGCCCTCAGCCGGCGCCACCTGCTCATCGGCGGGGCGGCCGCCACCGGCGCGCTGGCCCTCTCGTCCCTGCCCGCCGGGGCCACCACGGAGAGCCCGGCCGGCGTCGCCGCCGCCGTCGACCACCCCGAGAGCCAGACCCGCGACTTCGGCTTCCTGGAACCCCGTCCCGCCAACGAGGTCCACACCAGGCCCATCATGTTCCCGGTCCTCGGCCCCGTGAGCTGGACCGACACCTACCTGGCCCCCCGCGGCGGCGGGCGGCGCCACGAGGGCCAGGACCTCATGGGCAACAAGATGCTCAAGCTCCTGTCGTGCGTCGCCGGCACCGTGGTCGAGCTCCGGCACGAGAGCGGCGGCAACTCGCTCTACATCAAGGGCGACGACGGTTGGTACTACTGCTACCTGCACATCAACAACGACACCCCGGGCACCGACGACGGGCGCAACCCCCGGCAGTACGCCTTCGCGTCGGGCCTGGCCATCGGCAGCCGGGTCAAGAAGGGCCAACACGTCGCCTACCTGGGCGACAGCGGCAACGCCGAGGGGTCCGGCTCGCACCTCCACTTCGAGATCCGCATGCCCCACGCCAACTGGTACAACGCCGCGGCCGTCAACGCCAAGTACTCGCTGAACGCCGCCGCGCCGGCCCGCGAGGGCCCGGCGGTCCCCCCGGAGACCTTCACCCCGTGGGACACCTCCCGGGACCTCGTCACCCGCCAGTTCCGGGACCTGTTGGGCCGCGCCCCGTCCGCCACCGACCTCGCCTACTGGTCCGAGCTCCTCGACAGCGGCAACTGGTCGCCCCAGCAGATGATGGCCTTCATGCTCGAGGGCGACGAGTGCGACGGTCGGGTCCATGCCGTCACCCGGCTCTACCAGGCCTACTTCCTCCGGCGCCCCGACCTGGACGGCTTCACCTACTGGATCGGGCGGCGGCGCTCGGGCACGGCCCTCAGCCGCATCTCGGAGTTCTTCGCCACCTCCGACGAGTTCGTGACCCGCTACGGCGACCTGGGCGACGAGGCCTTCGTCGACCGCATCTACCGCAACGTCCTGGGCCGGGCCCCCGACCAGGAGGGCATGGCCTATTGGATGAAGAGGCTGGCCGGAGGGTCGAGCCGGGGCTGGGTCATGGTGCAGTTCAGCGAGTCGCCCGAGTACCGGGGTGACACCGACCGCGCCGTCCAGGTCATCGGCGCCTTCGGGTGCATGCTCCGGCGGATGCCCTCGGCCGACGACATCACCATCTGGAGCCCGCACAGCAACGGCAACATGCTGCACATGATGCGCCTGGGCGAGGAGTACGCCCGGGTGGTGGCGACCACCAACTGAGGGGCCGGCACCGGGGTGCAGCCGCTCCCGGGGCGGGTGCGATGATGCGGCCATGCCCGCCGCGCCCGCCGCCCCCGCCGCCGATCCCGCCCTGGTCACCGAGGCGGTGGAGCTGGCCCGCATGGCCGGCGAGGTGACGCTCCGCTGGTTCCGGGCCGACACGCTCACCGTCGACCGCAAGGTCGACGGCACGCCCGTGACCCAGGCCGACCGCGAGGCCGAGCGCCTCATCCGCTCCGAGCTGGCCGTGCGCCACCCCGACGACGGCGTGCTGGGCGAGGAGGAGCCCGAGACCGCCGGCACCAGCGGCCGGCGCTGGATCCTCGACCCCATCGACGGCACCAAGGCCTTCACCCACGGGGTGCCCCTGTACTCCAACCTCCTGGCCCTCGAGGACGAGCACGGCATCGCCGTGGGTGTCATCAACCTCCCGGCCCTGGGCGAGACGGTGTGGGCCGGCCGGGGCCTGGGGTGCTGGTGCAACGACGAGCCGGCCCGGGTCCGGGCCTGCGAGTCGGTGGCCGACGCCTACGTGACGACCAGCGGCCTGGGGGCCTGGTCCGACGAGGCCCTCATGGCCGTCCAACGCTCCGGTGCCTCCCTTCGGACCTGGGGCGACGGCTACGGCTACGCCCTGGTCGCCACCGGTCGCATCGACGCCATGGTCGACCCCATCGCCGAGCTCTACGACCTGGCGCCCGTGCCGGTCCTCATGGCCGAGGCCGGGGGCCGCTTCACCTCCCTGGAGGGCGAGGCGGGGCCCGGCCACGGCAGCGGCCTGGCCTCCAGCGGCCCCCTGCACGACGCGCTGCTGGCCCTGCTGGGCGGGCGCGCCGCCCGACGACCGGGGGGCACCCCGGGCTGACCGCGGCTCGGCGCCGACCCGCCGGTCGGGACGGCCACCCACCACAATGGCCCCGTGGCCCCCCCCCGGTCCCCCGCCCCCGCCCCCCCGCCGCGCCCGGGGCGCCGCCGGCGCCTGCTGCTGGGCGGGGCCGCGGCCCTGGCCCTGGTCCTCCTGCCGGCGGCGCCGGCCGCCGCCGACCCGCCGGGGCCGACCGACTACCGCTCCGAGGTGGTCCGGGTCCACCCGGCGGTCGAGGGGGTGCGGGCCTCCGTGGCCGGCGGTGACGCCTTCCTCCTGATCGAGGTGGTGCGGGGCCACACCGTCACCGTCCCCGGCTACGACGCCGGTGACCCCGAGCCGTACCTGCGCGTGCTGGCCGACGGCCGGGTCCAGGAGAACCAGGCCTCGGTGGCCTTCGCCGTCAACCAGAGCCGGGACGGCACCGGCGACGCCGACACCGCCGGCGGCCCGCCCCGGTGGCGCACGGTGGCCACCGACGGCCGCTGGGCCTGGCACGACCACCGCATCCACAACATGGCCGACCGGGCGCCCCCCGCGGCCCGCACCGACACGGGCCTGGCCTGGGAGGTGCCGTTGGTGGTCGACGGCGAGCCGGTGACCGTCGCCGGGCGCTACCGGCTGCTCGACGGGCCCACGCCCCTGCCCTGGCTGGGCCTGGCCCTGGTGCTGGCCGCGGCCACCGTCCTGGTGGCCAGGCGCCTGCCGCCGGTGACCGTCGCCGGTCTGGCCGTCCTGGTGGCCGGCAGCGCCGGCGTGGTGGCGGGCGTGGCCCAGCGGGCGGCCAGCCCGCCGGGGGCCCCGACCTCCCCCCTGGTGGTGGTCCTGCCGGCCGTGGCCGCGGTGGCCGGTGTCATCGCCGTGCTCCAGCGGGGCCGGGTCCTTCGGGCCGTGGCCGCCCTGGCCGGCGCGGCCGCGGCGGGGGGCTGGGCCCTGGTGCGGGCGGCCGTGCTCTGGCGCGCCGTGCTGCCCACGGACCTGCCCGCTGGCGTCGACCGGGCCGCCACCGCGGCGGCTCTCGGGGTGGCGGCCGGGGCCGCGGTGGTGGTGGTGCGATCCGGGGCGCTGGCCCCTCCGCCGGCCGACATCGGGGCCCAGGGCGCTCCCGGACCCGACGTACACCCTTCAACCACTTAGCGTCTCGACTTCCTCACCCCAGGTGCTCAAACTCGGGGTTCGGGAGCCGATGGTCCCCCCGGATGGATCGGATGCCACGACGGGAGGAGATCCGGGTGCAGGACCTCGCCGATGCGCTCCAGCACCAACGAGGGGCCCTGGAGCAGCTCCGCTACCGGTTCGTCGCCCTCCAGCTGCTGGTCGAGGCCCGTGAGGCCCGCTACCTGGCCTGGGCCACCCAGGATCTCCACCGGGCCCGCCGCCTGGCCTGCGAGGCCGACCTGACCCGGGCCGCCGTGGTCGGCCGCCTCGGCGTGGACCCCACCGCCGAGGGGTCCTCGCTGCGGGCCCTGGCCACCGGCGCCCGCGCCCCCTGGGCCGGCATCCTCCGCGACCACCACGACAGCCTCGGCGCCCTGGTGGCGGAGATCGAGCTCCACGGCCACCACATCGCCGAGCGGGGCCGGGACGGCCTGGCCGAGCTGGCCCGTACCGGCGCCTGGCCGTCGCAGGCCCTCCGGGCAGCGCCGCCGGGCGAGATCGTGGGCCGCACCCTCGAGGGCAGCGTGCTGGCCCCGGCCCGGTCCCTGGCTCCCGGCCAGCCCGCCGAGCTCGACCCCGGCAGCATCGAGTGCCTCCTCAACGAGGTCATCGCCGCCAGCGGCCGCCTCCGCATGCCCGCCCTCCTGGCCTTCCTGCGCTAGCCCGCTCCCCCGCCGGCCCCGCCCTGCGGCGAGCCGGGCCGGCCGCGGGCCGTCCTGTCCCGGACCACGGTGGAACGAAGGCCGCGCCGGGCGGCGCCCGGAGGCCTCGCCTGGCCCCGGGACCGGAGGCCTGACGCGGGCCGGGCGCGGGCCGGCCCCCGCTCTCGCGGGGGCCGGCTCGACTCGATCATGGTCCCGGGCCCGGCCGGGACGGGGGGGCGACTAGCTGAGGGCCACCGCGGTGAGGCGGTCGCCCCAGTCGGTGGCGCTGCCGATGGCGTTGGCGTAGCCGGCCTTGCGGCGGGCCACCCGGCCCGAGGGCTCTTCGTCGTCACCCGGCTGGTACTGGGCCTCGATGCCGTCGCGGAGCATGGCCAGGGCCTCGGAGCGCAGCTGCGAGATGCGGGACTCGGTCACGCCCAGCAGCTCGGCCAGGTCCTGGGACTTCCGTCCCTCCAGGAAGTAGCCCACGATCACCAGCTTGTGGCGCTCGGGGAGCAGGTGGACGGCGTCGCGCAGGTAGGCGTGAAGCTCCCGCGACTCCAGCTCCTCGGAGGGCTCCTTGGTGTGGTCGTCGGCCAGGACGTCGACCAGGGTCAGCTCCTCGTCGTCGTCGGCCACCTCGTACTCGAGGGCCAAGACGACCGAGCGGAACATCCGGTCCTGCAGGCGCCGCAGCTCGGCGGCGTCCATGCCCAGGGCGTCGGCCTTCTCGTGGGCGGTGGGGACCCGTCCGAGCTGGGTGGCGAGGCGCTGCTCGACCTGCTCCAGCTTGCGGGCCAGGGTGCGGACCGAGCGGGGGGCCCAATCGGCGGCCCGCACGGCGTCGAGGATGGCGCCCCGGATGCGCTGGGCGGCGAAGCGGTCGAACGGCACGCCACGGGAGTCGTCGTAGCGGCGAGCCGCCTCGACCAGCCCCAGGGCGCCGGCCGTGGCCAGCTCGTCGCGGTCGACGTGACGAGGGAAGTGCACCGCCACCTGGAACACCACGTGGCGCACCAGAGGCAGGTTGTCCTCGATCAGTCGGTGGATCTCGTTCTCGTCCCGGGCGGGCATCTGCCCCTCCAAGTTTCGTGGTCTCATCCCGGACCATCCGTCGGCCCTGCGCTGACTCGCATGAGCCCCGTCCTGCGAAATGGGCCGTTCGGCCCAACGGAACGGGGTCGTTCGCGCCAGATCAACACTCTATGTGGTGAGAAAACCACTCACAAGGGCCGAACGGCTCATCTTGCCGGCGCAAGGAATCGAGTCACCCAGTGAACGCCGCCGTCTTGACCCCCCTCTCGGCCAGGTGGGCCAGCAGATCGCGGGCTCGGGACGAGGCGGCCAGGCCGCCGGCGCCGGGAGCCACCCCGAGCTCGCGGCGCGCCGCCGCCGTCGCCACGACCGCGGCCACCGCCCCGCTGGCCACCCCCGGCCGGTCAAAGGCGCCGTACACGATGGTCTCGTACCGCCCGTCGATCCGGCCCCGGACCTCGGCCCGCACCGCCCCCACCGTCCCCTCGGGGTGCGGCCGGCGCAGCATGGGCAGCCGGGCCGTCAGCCGGTCGCGCCGCGTGGCGGCCAGACGGGCCGTGACCCGGTCGATCTCGCCCAGGGCGTTCACCAGCAGGAGGGCGTCGGGCAGGGCGGCCCGGTAGCAGTCGGCCGCCCCCACCGGATCCGGGAACCAGCACAGCTCCCGCCCCGAGCCCGCCGGGCGGCGCTGCCAGCCCCCGTCGCGCCAGTCCACGGCCGTGCCCCCCAGGGCCCGGTGGTGCTGGCGGGCGCACTCCGGCCCGCCGGTGCCCAAGCGGGCCACGTGGATCTCGGTCACCTCGTCGAACAGGTCGGCGGCGTGCCGGGCCAGCAGGCAGGTGAGCCCCGGCGAGAAGGCCGCCCCCACCACGACGTGCACGCCCCGCACCTCGGCCGCCGGCCCCAGGTCGAGCAGGGCCTCGACGTCCTCGACGGCGTCCGAGGTGGAGACCACCGAGATCCCCCGCTCCACCAAGGGGAGCGCGGCGGCGGCGTGGGAGCCGGGCGGGAGGGCCAGGACCACGACATCGGCCTCGGGCGGCGCGGTCACCGCCTCGTCCTCGGCGATCGCCACCTCGCCCAGCGAGGCCGCCACCTCCTGGCGCCGGTCGCGCCGGGGGTCGCGCAGGACGACCTGGTCGATCCCCGGCGTCGAGGCCAGCTGGCGGGCGACTCGGGCCCCCACGGCGCCGAGTCCCAGGACGGCGGCCCGCATCAGCGCAGGTCGGGGCCGGAGAGCTCCCGCCACCCACCGGACTGGGGAGGGGTGCCGCCCGTGCCACGCAGGCGCACGAAGGCGGCCACCAGGCCGGCCAGGCCGAGCGCCACGAGTGCTCGTCGGAGAAGGGTCACGGGGTGCGCTCCAGGTCGGTCGGCGGGATCGGCACCACGGGCGTCCCGGCCACCAGCCTGGCACCGGGGGCGACCCGGGCCGAGGGATGGTGGGCCCGCCGGGTCGCGGGGGGCACACCACCGGCCACGACCAGGTGCTGCGTGGGGCTAGCTGGAATCGAACCAGCGACCTCACCCTTATCAGGGGTGCGCTCTAACCGACTGAGCTATAGCCCCGGGGCCGGTGGACACTATCCGTCGGCTGCCGGCGGTCGCCACCCACCCGCCACGGGCCGGCGGGGCCGGTCAGGGAGCCGGCGGGGCCGGATCGGCAGGGCCCGGGGCACGACCGGCGCGACGGCGCGAACCCTGGGTGCCCGGTGCCCGGGGACCGGGCCGGCCATCACCGTCCTCGGCCGCCCGAGCGGCGCCGGGCCGGCCCGAGCGCGCCGGGCGATCACCGGGAGCCGGAGCGCGGCGGCGGACCGGAGCTCCGCCGTCGATCGGATCTGGCGGCGGCGGCGGCGGACGGGCCGGGGCCGGCCGGGCGGGGGCGACGGCGGGAGGCTGGGGGGCCGGGGGCCGGGGCGGCGCCGGCGGGGCCGAGAGCGCCGGGGACGGGCGCGCCGGCTCGCCGTCCACGATCTCCTCCAGGACGATCAGGCGGATCCCCCCGGTGACCTCGCTGATCAGGTTGACCAGGGCCGTGGCCAGGACGGTGAAGACGGTGAAGGCCAGGGCGCCGACCGCCCCGATGAAGGCCACCTGGCGGAACATGCGATCGCCCTGGAAGCGGAAGTCCTCGAAGCCGGAGTCGCGGAGGAAGCCCTCCAGGTCCTCGATCAGGCCGGTGGTGTTGGCCAGGCCCCACAGCATGGCCACCGCGCCCAGGGCGACGCCCAGCATCACGGTGTTGAACACCAAGCTGACCTTCAGCACCGACCAGAGCTCGATCCGGCGCAGCACCCGCCGGACCCGGCGGGCCTGCGGCCGGGGCTGGCCCCGTCCCCCGGCCCGCAGCGGGGTGCTGACGGCATCGGCCAGCGCGGGGCCGGATCGCCGAGCCCGGGCCTCGGGACGTGACCGGGCGCGCTCCCCACCGGCGGCGGTGGGGGCGGCCGCCGCCCGGTCGACGGGGGCACCTAGCCCTGACTCGACGGACACGGTGGCGAAGTGTACGAGATCGCCGGGCCTTCCCCCGTCTCCACGTCGCACCACGTGCCCTCCCGCCGGGCCCGGGCCGTGGCCGAGGCCCGCCCGACCCGCACCGTCACCACCACGTCGTCGCCCACGGCGGCCACCTCGACCACCGTGGCGCCGTTGGCCGCGGCCAGGCGGCGGGCCGACTCGGCCCCCTCGGCCGCCCCGGCCAGGGCGGCGGCGTCGGCCGCGGTCCGGGCCCGCGCCGCGTCGAGGGCGGTGGCACCGTGGTGGACGAGGCCCAGGACCAGGGCCCCGGCCAGGGCCACCGCCCCCACCAGCAGGGGGACGGCCTGGCCCCCCTCGGGGGCGGGACGGCGGCGGGTGGAGCGGTGGCGGTGCACGGGGACCTCCGGCGGGGCGGGACGGCGGCCCCACGGGGGGCGATCCGGCCCCGGCGGGCCGTCGGAGGTCGGCGCCCGGGGGGCGCGTCGAGCTCTAGGCGGCGTCGTCGTCGCCGGAGAGCACCGGGGCCACCGCGGCCACGGACTGCCCGTCGTCGACGTTCATGACCCGGACGCCGGTGGCGTCCCGGCCCTGGGACGAGATGTCCCGGACCGGCATGCGGATCACGACACCCCCGGAGGCCACCACGAAGACCTCGTCATCGAGGCCGACCATGAAGGCGGCCACCACCGAGCCCTTCTTGGCCGTGAGCTTGATGCCCCGCACGCCCTGGCCCCCGCGGCCCTGGGCGTTGAAGTGCTCGAGCTGGGTGCGCTTGCCGTACCCGGCGTCGGTGACGATCAGCATGGCCACGTCGTCGCGGCAGACGTCGCAGGACACCACCTCGTCGCCGGCCCGCAGCTTCATGCCCCGCACGCCGGCCGCGGCCCGGCCCATGGCCCGGACCTGGTCCTCCGGGAAGCGAATGGCCTGGCCCAGCTTGGAGATCATGAGGATGTCGGCGCCGCCGTCGGTGGGCAGCACCCGCACCAGCTCGTCACCGTCCCGCAGGTTGATGGCGATGAGGCCGGTGCGCAGCGACGAGTCGTACTCGGTGAAGCGGGTGCGCTTGACCTGGCCCAGCTTGGTGGCGAAGAACAGGTAGGGCTGCGACTCGTAGTCGCGGGTGTCGATGATGGCCTGGATCCGCTCGCCGGGCTGGAGCTGGACCAGGTTGGGCATCGCCGTGCCCCGGGCCGTGCGCTCCTTCTTGGGGATCTCGTGGGCCTTCAGCCGGTACACCCGGCCGAGGTTGGAGAAGAACAGCAGGTAGCTGTGGGACGTGGTGGTCAGGATGTGGCTGACGTAGTCGCCGTCGCGCAGCTTGGCCCCCGCCACCCCCCGCCCGCCCCGGCCCTGGGCCCGGAACGTGTCGGCCGCCACGGTCTTGATGTAGCCCTTCTCCGACAGGGTGAGCACCAGCTCCTCGTCGTCGATGAGGTCCTCGACGTTCATCTCGCCGGGGTCCAGGGTGATGATCGATCGGCGCTCGTTGGCGAAGCGGTCCCGCACGTCGGACAGCTCGTCCTTGATGACGGTCCGCAGCTTGGCCTCGTCGGCCAGGATGGCCTGCAGCCCGGCGATCTCGCCCTGGAGCTCGGCGATGCGGCGCTCCAGGTCGATGCGGGCCAGGCGGGTGAGCCGGCCCAGGGCCATGTCCAGGATGTGCTCGACCTGGACCTCGGAGAACTCGAAGGGCTCGGCCATGAGGCCGACCTTGGCCGCGGCCCGGTCGTCGGAGCCCCGGATGAGGGCTATGACCTCGTCGATGACGTCGATGGCCTTGAGCTCGCCCTCGCGGATGTGCAGCTTCCGCTCGGCCTCGGACAGGCGGTGTTGCGACCGCCGGGTGAT
This sequence comes from Acidimicrobiales bacterium, assembly GCA_035630295.1. Taxonomy (NCBI): domain Bacteria; kingdom Bacillati; phylum Actinomycetota; class Acidimicrobiia; order Acidimicrobiales; species Acidimicrobiales bacterium. The sequence continues at coordinate 26,900 of DASQKY010000033.1, forward strand.
GACCTCGACCTGGTGGTCGACGTAGGCCTGGAGGGCCTGGACCAGGTTGAGGGTGCGGGGCACGCCGTCGACCAGGGCCACGCAGTTCACCGCGAAGCTGGTCTGCAGGGAGGTGTGCTTGTAGAGGTTGTTCAGGACCACCAGGCCCGGCGCGTCGCGCTTGAGCTTGATGACCAGGCGGGTCTTGCCCCGGGCCGACTCGTCGTTGACGTCGGAGATGCCGTCGATGACCCGGGCGTCGACCAGGGCCTTGATCTCCTTGGCCGTCTTGGAGATGGAGGTCTGGTACGGCATCTCGGTGACGACGATCTGGTCGGTCCGGGCCCCCTCCTCGATCTCGGCCACGGCCCGCAGGCGGATGGAGCCCTTACCGGTGCGGTAGGCGTCGACGATGCCCTGGCGGCCCATGATGAGGGCGCCCTTGGGGAAGTCCGGCCCCTGGACGAACTTCATCAGGTCCTCGGGGGTCGAGTCCGGGTTGTCGATCAGGTGGATGGTGGCGTCCACCACCTCGCCCAGGTTGTGGGGCGGGATGTTGGTGGCCATGCCCACGGCGATGCCCTGGCTGCCGTTGACCAGCAGGTTGGGGAACCGGGCCGGCAGGACGGTGGGCTCGGTGACCTCGCCCGAGTAGTTGTCGACGAAGTCGACGGTGTCCTCGTCGATGCCGTCGAGCAGCACGGTGGCCAGCGGGGCCAGGCGGCACTCGGTGTAGCGCGAGGCGGCGGCGCTGAAGTCGGGCGAGCCGAAGTTGCCGTGCCCGTCGACCAGCACGTGGCGCAGCGAGTGGGGCTGGGCCATGCGCACCAGGGCGTCGTAGATGGAGCCGTCGCCGTGGGGGTGGAAGTAGCCCATGACGTGGCCGGTGATCCGGGCCGACTTGAGGTGGCTGCGGTCGGGGCGGGCCCCGATGTCGTGCATGCCCCACAGGATCCGGCGGTGCACGGGCTTCAGGCCGTCGCGCGCATCGGGCAGGGCCCGGGACACGATGACCGACATGGCGTAGTCCAGGAAGGAGCGCTCCATCTCCTCCTGGATCTCGATGGGCTCGATCGGCTCGCGGGCCACCACCTCGCTGGCGCCGGGCGGGGGCGCCGGCGGGGGGGTCGGGGTGGGGGTGCTGTCGTCAGTCATGGCGTGCGGGTCCTCAGATGTCGAGGAAGCGGACGTCACCGGCGTTGGTGACGATGAACTGCTTGCGGGAGTCGACGTCCTCACCCATCAGGATCGACATCACCTCGTCGGCCAGGGCGGCCTGCTCGACGTCCACCCGCAGGAGGGTGCGGTTCTCCGGGGTCATGGTCGTGACGTGGAGCTCCTCGGCGTCCATCTCGCCCAGGCCCTTGAGGCGCCCGAAGTCCTTCTTGTGGTTGGGCCGCTCGGCCAGGAAGGCGGCCCGGGCGGCATCGTCCTTCAGGTACACCTTCTCCTTGCCCACCTCGGTGGAGTACAGCGGGGGCTGGGCGATGAAGATGTTGCCGTTCTCGACCAGGGGCTTCATCTGGCGGAAGAAGAACGTGAGCAGCAGGGTGCGGATGTGGCTGCCGTCGACGTCGGCGTCGCACATGCAGATGACCTTGTCGTAGCGGCGCTTCTCGAGGTCGAACTCCTCGCCCACGCCGGCCCCGATGGCCGAGATCAGGGCCTGCACCTCGATGTTCTTGAGCATCTTGTCGAGGCGGGCCCGCTCGACGTTGAGGATCTTCCCGCGGATGGGGAGGATGGCCTGGACCCGCGGGTCACGTGCCTTGATGGCCGAGCCGCCGGCAGAGTCGCCCTCGACGATGAACAGCTCGCACTCGCTGCGGTTGCGGCTCGAGCAGTCCTTCAGCTTGTCGGGCATGCCGGCGCCGTCGAGCGCGGACTTGCGGCGGGTCGCGTCGCGGGCCTGGCGGGCCGCGGCCCGGGCCCGCTGGGCGGCGATGCCCTTCTTGACGATCTTGTTGGCCTCGGTCGGGTGCTCCTGCAGCCAGTCGCCGAGCTTCTCGTTGGTCGCCTTCTGCACGAGGGTCTTGATGGGCGGGTTGCCGAGCTTGGCCTTGGTCTGGCCCTCGAACTGCGGCTCGCGCAGGCGGACCGAGATGATCGCGGTGAGACCCTCACGGATGTCCTCACCGGCCAGGTTCGGGTCCTTCTCCTTGAGGAGACCCTTCTCCTTGGCGTAGCGGTTGACCGTGGTCGTGAGCGCGGCGCGGAAGCCCTCCTCGTGGGTGCCCCCCTCGATGGTGGCGATGCCGTTGGCGAAGGAGTGCAGGCCGTCGGTCTGGTAGCCGGTGCTCCACTGG
>DASQKY010000034.1 GCA_035630295.1 Acidimicrobiales bacterium
CATGGAGCCGTGACATCCGCAGGCCGGATGCAGGATTTCAGTAGCGATAGTGGTCGGACTTGTAGGGGCCGTCGACGGGGACGCCGAGGTCGTCGGCCTGCTCCTGGGTGAGCTTGGTGAGCTTGACGCCGAGGGCGTCGAGGTGGAGCCGGGCCACCTTCTCGTCGAGCACCTTGGGCAGCGTGTAGACGCCGATCGGGTACTCGTCGGTCTTGGTGAACAGCTCGATCTGGGCGATCGTCTGGTTGGTGAAGGAGTTGCTCATCACGAAGCTGGGGTGGCCGGTGGCGCAGCCCAGGTTCATGAGGCGACCCTCGGCCAGCATGATGATCGAGTGGCCGTCGGGGAAGGTGAACTCGTCGACCTGGGGCTTGATCTCGGTGCGCTGCACGTCGCTCATGCGGGCCAGGCCGGCCATGTCGATCTCGTTGTCGAAGTGGCCGATGTTGGCCACGATGGCCTGGTGCTTCATCCGGGCCATGTGCTCGGCGGTGATGATGCCCTTGTTGCCGGTGGTGGTGATGAAGATGTCGGCGGTGTCGAGCACGTCCTCCAGCCGGGCCACCTGGAAGCCCTCCATGGCCGCCTGGAGGGCGCAGATGGGGTCGACCTCGGCCACGATCACCCGGGCCCCCTGGCCCTGCAGCGACTGGGCGCAGCCCTTGCCCACGTCGCCGTAGCCGGCGACGAAGGCCACCTTGCCGCCGATCATCACGTCGGTGGCCCGGTTGAGGCCGTCGATCAGGCTGTGGCGGCAGCCGTAGAGGTTGTCGAACTTGCTCTTGGTCACCGAGTCGTTGACGTTGATGGCCGGGAAGGCCAGCTCGCCCTTCTCGAACATCTGGTAGAGCCGGTGAACGCCGGTGGTGGTCTCCTCGGTCACGCCCTTGATGCCGGCCGCCACCTGGGTCCAGCGCTGGGGCTCCTTGGCCACGCTGTCCTTCAGCAGGCCCAGGACCAGGGTCCACTCCTCGGAGTCGTCCTCGGTGGGCTCGGGCACCGAGCCGGCCGCCTCGTACTCCTTGCCCTTGTGGACCAGCAGGGTGGCGTCGCCGCCGTCGTCCAGGATCATGTTGGGCCCGCCGCCGTCGGGCCACCGCAGGGCCTGGTCGGTGCACCACCAGTACTCCTCCAGCGTCTCGCCCTTCCAGGCGTAGACGGGGACGCCGCGGGGGTTGTCGGCGGTGCCGTCGGGGCCGACCACGGTGGCCGCCGCGGCGTGGTCCTGGGTGGAGAAGATGTTGCAGCTGACCCAGCGCACGTCCGCCCCCAGGGCGACGAGCGTCTCGACGAGCACCGCGGTCTGGATGGTCATGTGCAGCGAGCCCATGATGCGGGCCCCGGCCAGCGGCTGCGCGTCGGCGAACTCGGCCCGGGTGGTCATGAGGCCGGGCATCTCGTGCTCGGCCAGCTGGATCTCCTTGCGGCCGAAGCCGGCCAGGGAGAGGTCGGCGACCTTGAAGTCGTCGGGGTTGAGGGGCATGGAGCTTCCTTCCGTCGGGACGGCGACGCCGGCGCGCTCGCGCCGGCAGCATGCGGTGGTGGTGTCGCCGGGCCGGAGCCACCTGGCCCACTCGTCACAGCCCTGCACGGGCCGACCCGCGGGCCGGCCCATCGGCAGCGTAGCGGCCACCACCCCCACCGACCCCGCCGCCCACCCGCTCGACCGGGCACCTCTCGGACCGCAGGGCACCCAGACGGGCCGAGGACGGGCCGCCTCACCGAACTGAAACGTGTTCTAGTCTCGGGCCGTGGCCGAGCCGTCGCCCCCCACCACCCCGCTGCCCGGGCCCCGGCTGGCCGGCCGGAGCGCCCTCGTCACCGGAGCCGCCTCCGGGATCGGGGCGGCCACCGCCCTGCGCCTGGCCGCCGAGGGGGCCACCGTGCTGGCCGTCGACCTCGACGGCGAGGGCCTGGCCCGCACCATCGCCGCCCTGCCCGCCGAGGCCACCGGCTCGGTCACCGCCCACCGGGCCGACGTGTCCGACGAGGGCGCGGTGGCGGGAGCGGTGGCGGCCGCCGTGGAGGGGGGCGACGGGCTGGACGTGGTGGCCAACATCGCCGGCATCCTCCGGGCCGCCCACACCACCGAGCACAGCCTGGAGCTGTGGGACCAGGTGATCCGGGTCAACCTGACCAGCACGTTCCTGGTGTGCCGGGCCGCCCTCCCCCACCTGCTGGACGGCGGCGGCGCCATCGTCAACTCGGCCTCCACCTCGGCCGCCTTCGGCCACCCGTGGATGGCCGCCTACGCCGCCTCCAAGGGCGGGGTGGCGGCCTTCACCCACACCCTGGCCGTGGAGTACGCCAAGCGGGGCGTGCGGGTCAACGCCATCGCCCCCGGCAGCGTCCGCACCGCCATGACCAAGGGCCTGGACCTGCCGGCCGACGCCGACTGGGACCTGCTGCCCCGCATCATGTCGCCCGTCGGGCCCGGCGAGCCGGCCGCGGTGGCCTCCGTGGTCGCCCTGCTGGCCAGCGACGACGGGGCCCACATCAACGGCGAGATCATCCGCATCGACGGCGGCACCCACGCCTAGGAGGCACCGTGCGCTTCACCATCGGCATGGCCTACGGGCCCCCCGAGCACTACGTCCCCCTGGCCCGGGCGGCCGACGACGCCGGCTACTGGGGCATGGCCTGCTCCGACCACGTGCTCAACCTGGAGACGCTGTCGACGCCCTACCCCTACACCCGTGACGGCCAGCGCCGGTGGGACCTGCGCACCCCGTGGCTCGATCCGTGGGTGGCCATCGGGGCCATGGGGGCGGCCACCGAGCGGCTCCGCTTCACCACCAACGTCTACGTGCTGCCCATGCGGAACCCGTTCGTCACGGCCAAGGCGGTGGCGACCGCGGCCGTGCTCACCGGGGGCCGGGTGGCCCTGGGGGTGGGCATGGGCTGGTGCGAGGAGGAGTTCGCCCTGCTGGAGCAACCCTTCCGCCAGCGGGGGGCCCGGGCCGACGAGGCCCTGGAGCTCATCCGGGCCGCCTGGAGCGGCGAGGTGGTCGAGCACCACGGCCCGTTCTACGACGTGCCCCGCTTCGAGATGAACCCGCCCCCGCCCGGGCCCGTCCCCATCTACGTGGGGGGCGTGTCGGACGCCGCCCTGCGCCGGGCCGCCCGCCACGACGGCTGGATCTCCGACTACATCACCTTGGAACGGGCGGCCGAGGCCCGGCGGGCCATCGACGAGCAGCGGGCCGCCGAGGGCCGGGCCGACGAGCCCTTCGCCATGATCTGCTCGCTGAAGGACGCCGTCGACGTCGAGGGCTTCGGGCGGGCCGCCGAGGCCGGCGTCACCGACATCATCACGATGCCCTGGGCCTACTACCACGGCTTCACCGACGACCTCGCGGCCAAGGTCGAGGGCCTGGAGCGCTTCGCCGTCGACGTGCTGTCGCACTTCCCGGACCCCCACGCCCCGGCCTGACCGGCGGCGGCGCCCCGGTCAGGTGATCTCGACGCCGGTGAGGTCGTCGGGGCTGGCCGGGTACCGGGGGTCGATCCGCTCCAGCGCGTCGACCAGGATCGAGCTCACCGCCCAGTTGCGGTACCACTTGCGGTCGGCGGGCACCACGAACCAGGGCGAGCCCTCGGTGGTGGTGCGCTCGATGGCCTCGGTGTAGGCGGCCCGGTAGTCGTCCCACCGGTCGCGGACGCCGAGGTCGGCCAGGCGCATCTTCCAGTGCTTGGACGGGTCGTCGACGCGGGCCTGGAAGCGCTCGGCCTGCTCCTGGCGGGAGATGTGCAGGTACACCTTCACGATGGCCGTCCCCTCGGCGGCCAGGTGCTGCTCCCAGGCCCAGATGGCGTCGTAGCGGGGGCGCCACACGTCCTCGGGGACCAGCTTGTCGACCCGGGCCACCAGCACGTCCTCGTAGTGCGAGCGGTTGAACACGCCGATCTCACCCCGGGCCGGGACCTCCCGGTGCACCCGCCACAGGAAGTCGTGGGCCAGCTCGACCTCGCTCGGGGCCTTGAACGACGCCACCCGCACCCCGGCCGGGTTGACCCCCCTGAACACGTGCTTGACGGTGCCGTCCTTGCCCCCGGCGTCGAGGGCCTGGAGCACCAGCAGGAGGCTGCGCCGCCCCTCGGCCCACAGCCGCTCCTGCAGCTCGGCCAGGCGGGCCGTGAGCGCGGCGGTGGCCTCGGCCGTGGCCGCCTTCGACCCCGGGGCCCCCACCGGGTCGCGGGTGTCGACGGCGTCCAGGTCCAGCGCGGCCCCCGGACGGATCCTCCACAGGTCGGACGTGGCCATGCCCGGCAGGGTACCGCCCATCCCGGGCCCGGGCCCGAGCCGCCGGCCGGTCAGAGGGCGGCGCGGCGGGTGGCTCGGACGGCGACGGACAGGGCGTCGAGACCGGCGTCGGGGTCGGTGGCCAGGCGGCGGCGAACGGCGGCCGCCTCGGCGGTGGCGGCCGGGTTGCCGGCCAGGTGGGCGTCCACCGCCGCCCCCGGCTCGGCCCCGGGATGGGCGGCCAGGGCCCGGCGGGCCGTCTCCCGGCGGATGCCGACCACGTCGTCCAGCAGGCCCCGGCGAGCCTGGGTGGACCACGTCCCCGACGGGGCCACCCCGTCGATCCGCCGGGACAGGTCGTCGAGGCCGAGGGTGTCGGCGGCCCGGCGGAAGGCGCGGAGCACGTCGATGGGGTCCCGTCCCAGGTCTCGGGCCACCTCGGCCACGTCGGGCACGACCTCCAGGGCCGGGGCGTCCGCCGCCGCCTCGGCCACCTGGGCGTCCAACCCCCCGGCCACCAGGCGGGTGGCCAGCTCCGCCCGCTGCCGGCGGCGGGCCGGGTCCGGGTCGTCGGCCAGGTGGGCCACGATGGCGTCGGCCACCGGCCGGTCCTCGGCGATGCGGGCCGCCGGGTCCGGCACCCGCCCGGCCCGCTGCTGGCGGCGCCGGCGGACCAGCTCGGCCCGGGTCAGCGAGCGCAACAGGTCGGCCAGCAGGTCTCCCCCGTCGACCGGGTCGGGGGCCAGGTCGGGCACGGTGGCCCCCCGGCGGGTGGCCAGGGTGCGCCACCGCTCCGGGGCCCGCACCACCGACCGGGCCACCCAGTGGGCCAGGGCCACCTCGGCCGCCCCGACGCCCAGCTCGTCGGCCAGCGCCACGACGGCGGCCATGCCCAGGTGGTCGACCAGGTCGTTGGCCACCTCGGAGGCGACCAGCTCCCGCCGCAACCGGTGGCCGTCGAGCAGGTCGTCGAAGCGCTCGGCCAGCGGGGCCGGGAAGTAGCCGGCCAGGGCCGGGCGCAGGGCCGGCTGGTCGGGCACCTCGGAGGCCAGCAGCTCGGCGCTGGTCCGGCGCTTCACGCCGGCCAGGAGCACGGCCAGCTCGGGCCGGGTGAAGCCGGCCCCGGCCCGGCGGCGGGCCTCGACCTCGCCGGGGGCGGGCAGGGCCTCGACGTCGGGGTCGAGCACGCCGTCGGACACCAGGCGGGCCAGCACCGGGGTCATGGTGCCGGCATCGGCCGCCGAGGCCCGCTCGGCCCGGTCCAGGGCCTCGCTCTGGGCCGAGCAGTCGGCCAGCACGTCGGCCACCACGTCCTCGGCGTGGGCGGCCAGCAGGCGGTCGCGCTCGTCCCGATCGATGCGACCGTCCGCCTCGGCCGCCCCCAGCAGGACCTTCAGGTTCACCTCGTGGTCGGAGCAGTCGACCCCGGCCGCGTTGTCGATGGCGTCGGCGTTGATGCGCCCGCCCCGGCGGGCCACCTCCACCCGGGCCCGCTGGGTCAGGGCCAGGTTGGCCCCCTCCCCCACCACCCGGGCCCGCAGGTCCCGTCCCGTCACCCGCACCTCGGCGTTGGCCCGGTCGTCGATGGTGCCGTCGTCCTCGACCGAGGCCCGGACGTAGGTGCCGATGCCGCCGAAGTACAGGACGTCGACCGGGGCGCACAGCACGGCCCGCACCAGCGCCGCCGGGGTGAGGTGGTCGGCCTCGACCCGCAGCGCGGCCCGCACCTCGGGCGTGAGGGCCACGGCCTTGGCCGTGCGGGGGTGGACGCCCCCGCCCGGCGAGAGCAGCGCGGGGTCGTAGTCGGCCCACGTGGAACCGGGCAGGGCGAAGAGCCGGCGCCGCTCGGCGAAGGATGCCACCGGGTCCGGGTCGGGGTCCAGGAAGACGTGGCGGTGGTCGAAGGCGGCGACCAGGCGGAGCCGGTCGGAGTGCAGGAGGCCGTTGCCGAACACGTCGCCCGACATGTCCCCCACCCCGGCCACCGTCACCTCGTCCCGCTGGGCGTCGAGGCCCAGGGCCCGGAGGTGGCGGGCCATGGCCACCCACGCCCCCCGGGCGGTGATGCCCAGGGCCTTGTGGTCGTAGCCGTGCCTCCCGCCGGAGGCGAAGGCGTCGCCCAGCCAGAAGCCCCGGCCCTCGGCGATGGTGTTGGCCCGGTCGGAGAAGGCGGCCGTGCCCTTGTCCGCCGCCACCACCAGGTAGGGGTCGTCGCCGTCCCAGCGGCCGGGCACGGGCCGGATCCCGGCGCCGTCGACGTCGTCGGTGACGTCCAGCAGGGCGCCCACGAAGTCGTCGTAGGCCTCGGGCAGCCGGGCCCGGCGGGCCTCGGGGTCCACCGCGGTGCCGTCGCCCGGGTCGTCGACCCGCACCACGAAGCCCCCCTTGGCCCCGGTGGGGACGATCAGGGCGTTCTTCAGCACCTGGGTGCGCATCAGGTCCAGGACCTCGGCCCGGTAGTCCTGGTCGCGGTCGCTGGCCCGGATGCCGCCGCGGGCCACCGGCCCGGCCCGCAGGTGGACCCCCTCGACGGTGCGGCCGGCCACGAACACCTCCCGGTACGGGCGGGGGTGGGGGGCGTCGGGCACCCGCGACGGGTCGAGCTTGAGGGCCAGGGGCCCGTCGGGCCGGAGGGCCCGGTTGGTGCGGAGCGTGGCGTCCATGGTGCCGGCCAGGCCCCGCAGGATGCGGTCGTGGTCGAGGCGGGCCAGGTCGTCGCAGGCCCGCTGCACGGCCCGGCTGGCCTCCTCGGCCCGCCGGGCCCGGTCGTCGTCCCCCCCGTCGTCACCGCCGCCACCCACCGCGCTCCGGGCCTCCCACAGGGCGACCAGCAGGCGGGCGATCTCAGGGTGGCCCACCAGCACCTCGTCGACGTAGGCCTCGTCGTGGCGGACGTCGACCTGGTGGCGGTAGCGGCGATAGGCCCGGAGGACGGTCACGTCGTCCCAGGCCAGCCCGGCGTGGGCCACCAGCCGGTTCAGGCCGTCCTGGTCGGCCCGGCCGGCCAGCAGGGCCTCGACCGCGGCGGCCAGGCGGGCCGCCACCTCCGGGCCGTCGATGCGCACGTCGCCGGCCCGGCCGCCCCGACCCGGCGGGGGCCGCAGCCTCACGCCCAGGTGGTGCAGCCACAGCCCGCCGCCCACGTCCCACCGGGCCTCGTCGGTGACCCACAGGTCGAGGCTCTCCAGGGCCGGCAGGAGCCGGGACAGCTCGATGGCCCGGTCGGCCACCAGGCCCATGCGGTCCGGCGCGGCCGGGGCCCGGCGGGGCGAGAACCACACCACCAGGCGCCGGCCGGGCGGGCCGGGGTGGCCCGACAGCGCCTCCAGGTGGACCACGTCGGGCACGGCGTCGCGGGCCGTCACCGCGTCGCGATACGCCTCCGGGGTGCGGGCCGACCACCGGTCGGCCAGGCCCCCGGGGTCCTCGACGGGGGGGTCGGCCTGCTCGGCCAGGGCGCCGGCCAGCTGCTCGTCCCACGAGCGACACAGGGCCCGCACCTCACGGGCCACGCCGTCCAGGTCGTCGGGCACCGGGGCCCCGGCCGGCAGGTGGACCACCACCCGGGCCGTCACCGCCGGCGAGCCCCCGCCGATCGACAGGGCCACCTCCACCCGCTCGCCGTCGAGCTGGGCCCGGAGGAACAGCTCGAGCCGCTCCCGCAGGGCCCGGGTCCACCGCTCGACCGGCACGGTCACGAGCGCGGCCACCGCCGCCGCCTGCCCGTCGACCGGAGCGACCGGCACCAGCGTGGCCTCGACGCCGACCGGCCCCCCGAGGGGCGGCGGGCCTGCGGGATCGGTCGGAGGGGGCAGGGGAACCTCCCGGGCTCCCGGCGATGGTACCTAGGTTGGGGCGGTGCCCGAGCTCCCCGAGGTCGAGACCATCCGTGCCGCCCTCGACCCCCTCCTGCGGGGCCGGCTGGTCACCGCGGCCCGGGCCCACCCGTCGGCCAAGTTCTCGGCCGCGCCCGGAGCGATCGGCCACCGGGTCGAGGGCGTGCGCCGCCGGGGCAAGTACCTGCTGGTCGACCTGGAGCCGGCGGCCGGCACCGACGCCGGTGCCGGGCGGCGCGAGCTGGTCGTGCACCTGGGCATGACCGGCCAGCTCGGCCCCGACCTGGCCCGCGACGACCCCCACACCCGGGCCTGGTGGGAGCTGGACGACGGCGGCCACCTCACCTACCGCGACGTGCGCCGGTTCGGCCGCATCGCCGTGGTGCCCCACGGCGACCACCGCAGCCTGCCGACCCTGGCCGCGCTGGGGCCGGAGCCGTTCGGGCCCGACTTCACCCCCGAGGGCCTGTGGCGGGCCCTGGCCCGGAGCCGGGCCCGGGTCAAGACCCAGCTGCTGGGCCAGCGGGTGGTGGCCGGCGTGGGCAACATCTACGCCGACGAGGCGCTGTGGCGAGCCGGCATCCACCCCGGGGCCCGGCGGGTCGGGCCGTCGCGGGCCGAGCGCCTGCACGCCGCGGTGCGCCACGTCCTGGCCGCCGGGCTGGCCAACGGGGGCACGACCCTCCGGGACTACCGCACCGTCACCGGCGAGCCGGGCCGCCACCAGGACGCGCTGGCCTGCTACGGCCGGGCCGGGAGGCCGTGTCCCCGCTGCGGGGCCCTGCTCCGCCGGGCCGTGGTCGACGGCCGGGGCACCACCTGGTGCCCCACCTGCCAGCGCACCTGAGCCCGGGCGCGACACGGGCACCGGCCGCAGCCGGTGCCCGGGCCTCAGATCACCGGGTGACCTACTCGGTCAGCGGGACCCCGTAGGCGTCGGTCTTGATGTTGCCGATGAGGATCATGATCCCCTCGATGAAGCCCCAGATGCCGAGGATCCCGCAGGTGAGGACCATGGCGACGATCTGGATGATGCCCTTCTTGGCGTTGCCCAGGTAGAAGCTGTGCACGCCGATGCTCCCCAGCAGGATGCCGAGGATGCCGGCCACCATCTTCTGCTTCGGCTCCCACCCGGCCGGCGGGCCGGTGGTGACCATCCAGCGGGGCGAGAGGATCCCGCCGCTGTCGGCGGCCCCACCGAGGGGGGCCGGGGACGGGCCGCCGGGCGCGCTGTAGCCCCCGGAGGAGGGCGGGGCGCCGGGGGCGGAAGACGGCCCCTGGGGGCCCTGGCCGCCCGACGGCGGGGGGGGAGGCGGGACGTTGCTCATCGGCGATCCTCAGGATGTCGGTGGTGGACGGCGGGAAGTCTCGCACGCGGAGGCCCCGAACGCATCGATTGGGGCAGGCCTCCCCGCTCGGAGGACGGGACCTAGCCCTTCAGCGGCACGCCGTTGGCGTCGGTGTTGATGCTCCCGGTGAAGATCTGGATGCCCTCGATGATCGACCAGATCCACGACACGATCCACAGCAGGCCACAGGACAGGACGGTGATGAGCAGCTGGGCCACGCCCTTGCCGGTGTTGCCCAGGTAGAAGTTGTGGATGCCCAGGCTGCCGATGAGCAGGGCCAGGAGGCCGGCCACCAGCTTCTCCTTCTGCTGGTAGCCGGGCGGCACGCCGGGCTGGGCCATCGGAGGGGCGCCGAAGCCGGGACCGGGCGCGAACGGGGCCCCGAAGGCGGCCCCGGCCGGTGGGGGCGTCCCGAACGCCGTCGCGCCGGGCGGCGGAGGGGCGCCCACCGGTGGCGGGGGAGGAGGCGGGGGCGGCCCGCCGGGGGGCGGAGGTGGCGGGGGGAGCGGGGCGCCGGGTGGGGGCGGGGGTGGGGGCGGCGGCGGAGGGGCGCCCGCCGGTGGCGGGGGTGGGGGCGGCGGGGTGCCGGCCGTCGGGTCGGGGGCCGGCCCGCCCGGGGGGAGGAACGTCCCGGGGGCGAAGACGGTGGTCTCCTCGGCCGGGCTCCTCGGCGTCTCGTCGTCGCTCATGTGGCCTCCTCTGCGGGCTCCGCCCGCTCTTCGGCGGGGCCCATCTTGCCCCACGGCGCCGGACCCGGACGACGCCGCCGGGGCTTCGGCGCCGGGTCGCCCCCCCGGCCGGCGTCCCCCGCTCAGGCCCCGTCGAGGACCCCGACCGAGCGGAGGCGCCGCTCCAGGTGGTGCTCCACGGCCCGCACGGCCAGGCGGTCGACCTCGGCGGTGGCCGGGGTGACCGGGGCGTCGAGGGCGGCCCCCAGCCGGCCCCCGAGCACGTCGCGCAGCAGGGCCAGGGCGGGGGGCGAGAGGGGCTGGCCCCGCCGGTCGTCCCGGCACACGGCGCCCCCCTCGGACAGGTCGAAGGCCACCAGCCGGTCGGGGGCGCCGCACACCACGCAGTGGTCGAGGACGGGCGCCACGCCCTCCAGGGCCAGCAGCTTCCACAGGAACCCGGCCACCACCAGGGGCGACGGGCGGGCCGCCAGCGTGCGCAGAGCGCCGACCAGCAGCCGGTAGAGGGCGGCGTTGGGCTCCCGCTCGAGGGCCACCTGGTCGGTGGCCTCCAGCATGGTCATGGCCCGGCCCAGGCCCTGCAGGTCGTCGCGCAGGGCCCGGAAGTGGTCGACGGTGTCGGCCTGGGTGACGGTGTCCAGCTCGCTCCGCCCGTGGTAGAGCTGCACGACGGCGTGGGTCGGGGGCTCCAGGCGGGCCCCGAAGCGGCTCTTGGTCCGCCGGGCCCCCTTGGCCACGGCCCGCACCTCGCCGTGGTGCTCGGTCATGAGCACCACGATGCGGTCGGCCTCGCCCAGCTTGTAGGTGCGCAGCACCACACCGTGGTCGCGGTACAGGCCCTGGGCGTCGGTGCCGTCGCGGCTCACGGGACGAACGGTACCGGGGGTGCGCTCCCCTAGCGTGCGGACATGGAACGGCTGCGGGCCCTGGCGGAGCGGTGGCCGTGGCTGGGGACCGCCCTGACCGTGCACCAGCGGGTGGGCGAGACCAACGGGGGGGCCACCGCCTCGGCGGCCACGGTGATGTTCTTCGTGGCCGTCTTCCCCCTGGTCCTGGTGGCCATCGCCGTGGTCGGCTTCCTGGCCTCGGGCGACGCCACCGTGAGCGACGACATCGTCGACGGCCTGGGCCTCTCCGGCCAGGCCGCCGAGCAGGTCCGCGACGCCATCGCCACCGCCCAGGACAGCCGGCGCGCCGCGTCGATCGTGGGCGTGGCCGGCCTGCTGTGGAGCAGCCTGGGGGTCACCACCGCGGTGGCGCTGGCCGTCCGCACCCCGTGGCAACGCAAGGTGGAGGGCCTCCGGTCCAAGCTGGTCGGCCTGGTGTGGCTGCTCGGCGGAGCCGTCACCTTCGCCGGGGCCGTGGGGGCCGGCGCCCTCCTCAACCACACGCCCGAGGCGGTGCCCCGCCCGGTCACCTCGGCCGCCCTGGTCGCCCTGGGCCTGGCCCTGGAGCTGGCCTTCTTCCTGTGGACGTTCTGGATCCTGGGCGACCGCCGGGCCGGGTGGCAGGCGCTGCTCCCCGGCACCGTGGCCGGGGCCCTCGGCCTCGAGGTGCTCAAGCTGGCGGCCACGGTGGCCGTGCCCCGCATGGTGGCCTCGTCGTCGTCGCTGTACGGGCCCCTGGGCGTCGTCTTCGCCATCCTGGCCTGGCTCACCCTGTTCTCCCGCCTCATCGTCTACGCCTCGGCCCTCAACGCCGTGCGCTGGGAGGAGGACCACGGCGTCACGACCCTGGAGATCAAGGCCCCCCGGTTCGAGGGCGAGGTCCCGGTCGAGGCCGACCGGGGCGGAGCCGTCGCCCCGGTCCCCGACCACCCCGAGGGCGACTGACGTGGCCGAAGCCACCGCGCCCTCCCCCAACGCCACCCTCGACCTCCTGGCCCGGGCCACCGCCGCCCTCCCCGGCGGGGGCGAGGACCGCCCCGGCCAGCAGGCCATGGCCGAGGCCGTGGCCCGGGCCGTGGCCACCGGCCGCCACCTCCTGGTCCAGGCCGGGACCGGCACCGGGAAGTCGCTGGCCTACCTGGTCCCCGCCGCCCTCTCCGGGCGGCCGGTGGTGGTGGCCACCGCCACCAAGGCCCTCCAGGACCAGCTGGCCGGCAAGGACCTGCCCTTCCTGGCCGAGCAACTGGGCGGCACCCTCACCTACGCCGTGCTCAAGGGCCGGTCCAACTACGTGTGCCGGCAGCGCCTGGGCGAGATCGACGCCGCCGGCGAGCAGCTCTCCCTCGACGGGCTGGCCGACCGGGCCCCGGCCGAGGAGCTGGGCCAGCTCCGGGCCTGGGCCGCCACCACCCTCACCGGGGACCGGGCCGAGCTGCCGGTCGAGCCGTCCCCGGCGGCGTGGGCCGCGGTGAGCGTGGGAGCCCGGGAGTGCCCGGGGGCCCAGCGCTGCCCCCGGGGGGAGGTCTGCTTCACCGAGGCCGCCCGCCGGGCCGCGGGCGAGGCCGACGTGGTGGTGGTGAACCTGCACCTCTACGGGCTGCACCTGGAGACCGGCGGGGCCGTGCTGCCCGAGCACGACGTGGTCATCATCGACGAGGCCCACCAGCTGGAGGACGTGGTGTCGTCCACCTTCGGCGTCGACCTCACCGCCGGCCGCTTCGCGGCCCTGGCCCGGACCGGCCGCTCGGTGCTGGAGGACCCCCCGGCCACCGACGCGGTGGAGGCCGCCGGCGTGACCCTGGCCCTGGCCCTGGCCGACCACGTGGGCCGGCGCCTGCGCGGCGCCCTGGAGCCGGAGATCGCCGAGGCGGTGGCCGCAGCCCGCATCGCCGTCGACGGCTTCCTGGCCGCCCTCAAGGGGGTGCCCACCGACCGGGGGGACGACACCTCGGCCAAGGCCGTCCGGGCGGCCAAGACGGCCGGGACCCTGGCCGACGAGCTGGACGCGGTGCGCCAGGTGCCGCCCGGCCACGTGGCCTGGGTGGAGGGGCCCGAGGCTGCGCCGTCGCTGCGGCTGGCGCCGGTGGACGTCGGGCCCACCCTGGCCGAGCGCCTGTGGGGCGAGACCACCGCCGTGCTGACCAGCGCCACCGTGCCCCCGGCGGCGGTGGCCCGCCTGGGCCTGCCCCCCGACCGGGTCGACCAGATCGACGTGGGCAGCCCGTTCGACCACGAGGCCCACGGCCTCCTCTACTGCGCCGCCCACCTGCCCGACCCCCGCCAGCCCACCTTCGACGCCGCCGTCCACGCCGAGCTGGCCGCCCTCATCGAAGCGGCCGGAGGCCGGACCCTGGCCCTGTTCACGTCGTACCGGGCCATGGACGCCGCGGTGGAGGTGTTGCGGCCCCGCCTGTCGGTCCCGGTCCTGACCCAGCGGGACAAGCCCAAGCCGGCCCTCATCCGCGACTTCACCGACGACGAGCCCACCTGCCTGTTCGCCACCCTGGGGTTCTGGCAGGGGGTCGACGTGCCGGGCCGGACCCTGTCCCTGGTCACCATCGACCGGCTGCCCTTCCCCCGCCCCGACGAGCCGTTGGTCCAGGCCCGGCGGGAGGCAGCCCGGGGCGAGGCCTTCCGCCTGGTCGACCTGGACCGGGCGGCGACCCTGCTGGCCCAGGGGGCCGGCCGCCTCATCCGCTCGGCCACCGACCGGGGCGTGGTGGCGGTGCTCGACCCCCGCCTGGCCCGGGCCCGCTACCGCTGGGACCTGGTCCGGGCCCTGCCCCCCATGCGCCGCACCAAGGACCGCTCCGAGGCCGAGGCCTTCCTGCGCGACATCACCGGCTGACCGGCCGGCCCGCGCTCAGAAGCCCAGGCGACGGAAGGACTCGGGGCGGCGCTGCCAGTCCTTGTCGACCTTCACGGCCAGCTCCACGTAGGCCCCCTCGGGCATCTGGGCCCGCACCCGGGTGCCGACCTCCTTGAGCACCGAGCCCCGGTGCCCGATGACGATGCCCTTCTGCGAGTCGCGCTCGACCAGGATCTCCACCCTCACCCGGGGCCAGTCCCACTCGGTGACCCGGGTGGCGATGGAGTGGGGCACCTCGTCGTGGGTGACGGCCAGGAGCTGCTCGCGCACCAGCTCGGCCACCCACACCTCCTCGGGCGAGTCGCGCACCACCTCCTCCGGGTAGTACGGCGGGCCCTCGGGCATGCGGGCCAGCAGCAGCCCCAGGAGCACGTCGACCCCCTCGCCGGTGCGGGCCGAGACGGGCACGTACTCCCCCAGGTCCAGGGCCCCGACCTCGGCCAGCTGGACCATCACCTGGTCGCGGCCGGCGGCGTCGACCTTGTTGACCACCACGATGGTGTCGCGGGGCACCCGGGCGGCCACGAAGCGGTCGCCGGGGCCCACCTTGGCCGTGGCGTCCACCACCAGGACGGTGGCGTCCACGTCGGCCAGGGCCGAGGTGGCGGTGTCGTTGAGGTGGGCGCCCAGGGGGGTGCGGGGCTTGTGGATCCCCGGCGTGTCGACGAACACCACCTGGGTGCCGCCGTCGGGGTCGCCCCCCGCCCCCGGGGGGAGGTGGAGCACGCCTCGGACCTGGGAGCGGGTGGTCTGGGGCTTGTCCGAGGTGATGGCCACCTTGGTGCCCAGGATGCGGTTGAGGAGGGTCGACTTGCCCACGTTGGGCCGGCCCACGATGGTCACGAACCCCGACCTCACCGGGCCTCCCGGCGCCCGTCGTCGTGGGGGCCGGGCAGCGCCGGCCGGGGCGGGATGACCCGCACCCGCAGGACCCGCCGGCCCTGCACCCGCTCGGCCCGCAGCCGCACCCCCTCGACCTCGACCTCGTCGCCCTCGGCGGGCACGTGGCCCAGGGCCTGTATGAGCACGCCGCCCACCGTGTCGACGTCGCCCCCCTCGGGCAGGTGGATGCCCAGCAGGTCCTCGGCGTCGTCGATGGTCAGGCGGGCGTTGACCCGGAAGTCGCCGCCGGGCAGGGGCTCCACCCGGGCATCCTCCACGTCGAACTCGTCCACGATCTCTCCCACCAGCTCCTCGATGAGGTCCTCCAGGGTGACCAGGCCGGCCGTCCCGCCGAACTCGTCGACGGCGATGGCCATGTGGAACTGCTCGGCCTGCATCTCCCTCAGCAGCTCGGCCACCCGCTTGGTCTCGGGCACGAACCGGGCCTCCCGCATCAGGTCGGCCACCGGCTCGCCGCCCCGCCCGTCGCGCTCGACCCGCATGAGGTCGCGGGCGTAGACCAACCCGACCACGTCGTCCACGCCCTTCTCCCGGTCGTAGACCGGCACCCGGCTGTAGCCGTTGAGCAACACGACCTCCATCACGTCGACGGCCCGGAAGTCGGCCGGCACGCCCACCATGTCGGTGCGGGGGATCATCACCGAGCGCACGATGGTGTCGCCGAACTCCAGGATGCGGCGGATCAGGACCCGCTCCTCGGGGTCGATGGCCTCGGACTCCTCGGCCTCCTCGGCGAAGGCCAGCAGCTCGTCCTCGGACACCCACGGGCCCTTCTCCAGGCCCCGGCCCGGCAGCACCACGTTGGTGAGCCCGATGAGGCCCCGCGACACCAGCCGCAGGGGCCAGAACCGGGCCAGGGCCCGCACCGGCCGGGCCGCCACCAGGCCCGCCGACTCGGGGTGCTGGACGGCCCACGTCTTGGGGGCGGCCTCGGCCAGAACGAACACCACCACCACGTTCACGAAGAGGCCGACGGCCACGCCGGCCCCGCCGAAGAGCTCCTCGGCCAGCAGGGTGGTGAGCGCCGTCTGCACCGACTGCACGACCAGCACCACCAGCAACAGCGGGTTGATGAAGTCTTCGGGGTGGCTCACCAGCCACATCAGCGACGCCGCCCCCTTGCGGCCCTCGTCCCGCAGGGCGGTGGCCCGGGCCCGGGTCATGCGGGTCAGGCCCGTCTCGGCCAGGGCCAGGAACACCAGCCCCAGCAGCAGGACCACCAGGGCGGCCAGCAGGGCCAGCTCGCCGGTGCTCACCGCTCCCCCGGCCGCTCGGCCCACGGGTCCGCGGCCAGGGGGCCGTGGTGGGCCGCCAGCAGGGTCCGCTCCCGGCCCTGCATGGTCGCCCGCTCCCCGGCCTCGGCGTGGTCGTGGCCCAGCAGGTGGAGGGCCCCGTGCACCACCAGGAGGGCCAGCTCGTCCTCCACGGTGCCGGCGTGGTCGGCGGCACCGGCGGCGGCCACGGCCGGGCAGATCACCACGTCGCCCACCACCGCCGGCGGGCCCCCGGGGCCGGTGCCGGGGCCGCCGAGCCCGTCGACGGGGAAGGCCAGCACGTCGGTCGGCCCGGTGCCGCCCAGGTGCTCGGCGTTCAGCTCGGCCATGGCCGCCGGGGCGACGAAGCTGAGGCCGGCCTGCGCGCCGGGGGCGGCCCCCTCGTCGGCCAGGACGGCGGCCAGGAGGCCGGTCCAGCGGGGGCCGTCGACGTCCTCGTCGCAGTCCACCGCCAGCGCCACCTCCACGCCGGCAGGGGGGGCGTCCGGCTCCGGCCCGGGGGCGGGGGGCAGGCGGTCGGGCGGCGGGGAGGTCGGGGCGGGCCCCGGCCGGCGGATCACCGGCGACGGTCGGTCCCGAGCGCGGCGGCCCGGTCGTAGGCGTCGACGATGTCGGAGACGATGCGGTGCCGCACCACGTCCCGCCGGTCGAGGTGCACGAAGGCCAGGCCGTCGATGGGCTCCAGCACGCCCTGCAACCCGTCCAGGCCGCTGCGCCCGCCGGCCACGTCGACCTGGGTGGTGTCCCCGGTGACCACGGCCCGGGACCCGAAGCCGATGCGGGTCAGGAACATCTTCATCTGCTCCGGCGAGGTGTTCTGCGCCTCGTCCAGGATGATGAAGCTGGAGTTCAGGGTGCGGCCCCGCATGAAGGCCAGGGGCGCCACCTCGACCGCGCCGCGCTCCAGCAGCCGTTGCGAGCCCTCGCTGCCCACCATGTCGTGGAGGGCGTCGTACAGAGGCCGCAGGTAGGGGTCGACCTTGGCCATCAGGTCCCCGGGCAGGAACCCCAGCCGCTCGCCGGCCTCGACCGCGGGGCGGGTCAGGATGATGCGGTCGACCTCCTTGGCCTGCAGGGCCTGGACGGCCATGGCCACCGCCAACCACGACTTGCCGGTCCCGGCGGGGCCCAGGCCGAAGGTGATCACGTTGGCCCGGATGGCGTCGACGTAGCGCTTCTGGCCCGCCGTCTTGGGCCGCACGGTGCGCCCCCGGCCCGATCGCAGGACCTCGGCGTTCAGCACCTCGGCCGGGTCCTCGTCGGCCCGGACCATGTCGATGGTGCGCGACAGGGTCACGGTGTCGAGGGGCTGGCCCCGCTGGAGCAGGGCCACCAGCTGCTCGACGAGGCGGACCACCTGGCCCACCTCGTCGCCGTCGATGGCCACCTCGTTGCCCCGCACCACCACCTGGGTGCCGGGGAAGGCGGCCTCGATGAGGCGGAGGTGCTCGTCGTGCGCTCCGAGCAGGGGCGTCATCAGGTGGTTCCCCGGGATGCTGATCTTCACCTGGGTCGACGCCACGGTCCTCCGAACCGGCCCACCCCGCGGCAGTCGCGGAGCACGGTCGGCGACGAGCCTACTGCCACCCGGCCCCGCATCCCCCGAGGGCATCGCCGGTCGGCCCTGGTGGGGCCCCCGACTCCCGGGCCGGGCCCGGCGCCGAGGGGTAGGTTCGGGCCCGTGGACGCCCAGGACCGGCTGCGGCCCGAGGCCGGAGCCGGCGACGACCTGGTGGCCGCCCTGACCCGCCACCTGGCCGAGCACCGGGCCGACGCCGCCGCCGCGGCCCGGGCCCGTGAGCGGTGGCTGCGCCAGGCCGCCGACGAGGAGGCGCTGCTGGCCGGCGTCCTGCTCGACCTGGCCGAGCGGGCCGACGTGGTGACCGTGCACGGCCCCGGCGGCCGCACCCACCGGGGCCGGGTGCGGGCGGTGGGCGAGGACTTCACCGCCCTCCGAACCGGGGCCGGCGACGTCCTGCTCCCCTACGACGCCGTGGCCGCCGTCCGGCCCGAGGGGCAGCCGGTGGCCGGCTCGGACCGGGCCCGAGCGCTGGACCTGACCCTGGCCGAGGCCCTGGCCGTGGTGGCCGGCGACCGGCCCCGGATCCTGGTCGTGGGCCGGGACGGCGCCGGGCGGGCCGGGACCCTCGCGGCCGCCGGCCGGGACGTGCTGACCCTCCGCCTCGACGACGGTGCCACCGTCTACGTGCCCCTGGCCTCGGTGGCCGAGGCGACCCTGCCGCGCTAGCCCGGGCCCGCCCTCAGCCCTCGGCCGGGCCGCCCTCCGGTGCCACCGCTTCCGGGTACAGGTGCTCCAGGGAGCCGGGCTCGATGCGGCAGGCCTGGATGAAGGCGTCGACCTCCTGCTCCTGCAGGCGGATGACCCGGCCGAGCCGGTAGGCCGGGAGCTGCCCCGAGTCGATGAACCGGTACAGGGTCCGGGGCGTGACGCCGAGCCGCTTGGCCGCTTCTGCGGTGCTCAGCCACCGGGGTTCGGTCACGGATCGCACCCTACCCCCGGGGCGTCTCCGGCACTCTCGTGCCCTCACGGCCCCCGCCCGGACGGGCCGCATCCTTGACCGATGTCACACCAAGGGGTTTGGCGGCCGGTGACCGGGCGGTACATATCGGCCCCCGCAGCCGCCCGAGGGAGCCCCGTGACCGCGACCCACATCCGCCCTCCCCGACCGGCCGGCGGGCCCGGCCCCGGCGCGGGACCGGCGGGGGACGGCGGCGGGCGGCCCATCCGGCCCCGCCGGGGCCTGCCGGGCGGACGGGCCGTGGTCGGCGGGCTCCTGGTGGCCGTGGCCGCGGTCGGGACCTTCGCCGCCGCCACCGGCGCCGGGCGGGGCCCCGGCCACCAGGTCGTGGTGGCCGCCCGCGACATCGCCCCGGGCACGGTGCTGAGCGAGGGCGATGTCGAGCTGGTGGCGGCCGAGCTCCCGGCCGGCACCAGGGGCCGAGCCTTCACCGCCCCGGCCCAGGTGCTGGGGGCGGTGGCCGTCGGCCCCCTGTCGGAGGGCGAGCTGGTCCAGGCCGGCGGCCTGGCCGACGGTGTCGACGCCGCCGTGCCCACCTTCTCCCTGGCCGTCCCCACCGCGGCCGCCAACGGCGGCGTGCTGGAGCGGGGCGACACGGTGCAGGTCTTCGCCACCTACGGCAGCGACACCACCGCCACCACCCGGCTCCTGGCCGCCGAGGCCGGTGTCGTCGGGGTGGACGGGGGCGACACCGAGCTGGGCACCGCCGACCAGGTCCAGGTCATCCTGGCCATCCGCTCGGCCGAGGAGCGCTCACGGGTCATCAACGCCGCCGTGAGCGGGGCGGTGTCCCTGGTCCGGACCACGGGGGCGGCGGCGCCCGGCACCGTCCCCGACCACCGCCCCGACCTCGACGGGGACACCGCGGCCAGCCGGGCCCCCGACCGGGCGGCGGGGGGCTGATGGAGGGCGAGCGCTACGTCCTCCTGGGCCTGGGCACGACCCGGTCGCCGTGGTTCACCGAGGTGGCCCGGTGGGCCACCGCCGGCTCGCTCCCGGCCGAGTTCGTCAAGTGCATGTCGGTCGAGGAGCTCCGGGTCCGGCTCACCAGCGGCCGGCCCTTCTCCAGCGTGCTGGTCGACGCCCGCTCCGGCGCCGTCGACCGCGACCTGCTCGACGTGGCCTCCCGCCAGCGGGTGTCGGTGCTGGTGGTCGACGGCACCGGGGACGACCGGTGGCTGGCCCTGGGGGCGACGGCCGTCCTGCCCGCCGACATGACCCGCGACCAGCTCGTCGCCGCCCTCGGCGACCACAGCCGGCTCATCGGCGCCGCCACCCACCTGCCTGTGGGCGACGCACCCACCGCGGCCGACACCCCGACCGCGGCCGGGCCCCTGGTGGCGGTGACCGGGGCGGGCGGTGCCGGCACCTCGACGGTGGCCATGGCCCTGGCCCAGGCCCTGGCCGAACCGGCGGCCGGGCGGGCCGTGGTGCTGGCCGACCTTTGCCTCGACGCCGATCAGGCCATGCTCCACGACGCCCGCGACATCGTGCCCGGCGTGCAGGAGCTGGTGGAGGCCCACCGGGCCGGCCGGCCCGCCCCGGCCGAGGTCCGCGGCCTGACCTTCGAGGTGGTCAGCCGGGGCTACGACCTCCTCCTCGGGCTCCGGCGCCACCGCGACTGGGCGGTGCTGAAGCCCCGCAGCTTCGCCGCCGCCCTCGCCGGCCTGCGGGCGGCCTACGACGCGGTGGTGGCCGACGTCGACGCCGACCTCGACGGGGAGGCCGAGTGCGGCTCGGTGGAGGTCGAGGAGCGCAACGTGATGGCCCGGACCACCGTGGCCCAGGCCGACGCCGTGGTGGCGGTGGGCACGCCGGGGGTGAAGGGCCTGCACGCCTTGGTGCGCACCGTCGACCGGCTGCGCGACCACGGTGTGGACCCGGAACGGATCGTCGCCGTGGTCAACCGGTCGGCCCGCGCCGCCCGGGGCCGGGCCGAGATGGGCCGCAGCTTCGCCGACCTGTCGGGGCGGGGCCGGGCCGGCCCGCCGGTGGTGGGGCCCGTCCACCTGACCGAGCGACGGGGCCTCGACGACCTGCTGCGCGACGGGGCGCCCCTCCCCCGCGGCCTGGCCGCCCCCGTCGCCGGCGCCGTGGCCCACGTCCTGGTCGCCGTCGGGCCGCTCCCGGCGCCGGCCGGCGGCCCGGTGCCCGTGGCCGCCGGCTCGCTCGGCCGCTGGGCCGAGCAGGAGGCGGCCGGATGACCGACGTCTCCCCCCTGGTCGAGATCGAGCGGGCCGTCCTGGATCGGGCCCAGGGCATCGCCCTCGACATGGGCGGCCTCGACGGCCGCGCCCGGCTCCGGGGCCTGGTCGAGGACGAGGTGGCGCGCTGGTCGAGCGACTTCAAGCGGGGCCTGCGGGCCTTCGACCTGGCCGACCCGGGCACCGTCACCGAGCGGGCCCATCGCAACCTGTGCGGGTACGGCCCCCTCGAGCCCCTGCTCGCCGACGACGACGTGTGGGAGGTCATGATCAACGCCCCCGACGAGATCTTCGTCAAGCGCCACCAGGGGCCCTCCGGCTACCACGACGAGGTCTTCCACGACGACGCCCACGTGGTGCGCACCCTGACCAAGGTCCTCGACGACGCCTCCGGGGCCCACCGCACCCTGGACCCGGCCGAGGGCCTGCAGGACGCCCAGCTCGACGACGGCAGCCGGCTCCACATCGTCCACCAGGACATCGCCCGGGGCGGCCACGTGATGGCCAACATCCGGAAGTTCACCGGCGTGGTGTTCCACGACCTCGACCAGCTCGTGGCCCGCGACATGCTCTCCCGCCCCGTCGCCGCCTTCCTCGCCGCCTGCGTCCGCTCCCGCCTGTCGATGGTGGTGGCCGGCGCCCCCGGCTCGGGCAAGACCACCATGCTCTCCTGCTGCGCGGCCGAGCTGGACCCCCACCTGCGGGTCGTCACCGCCGAGGAGGTGCTGGAGATCAGCATCCCCCTGCCCAACGTGGCCGCCCTCCAGACCCGGCCGGCCCGGCCCGACCGCCCGGCGGTGGACCTCCGCCGCCTGGTCGCCGGCTTCCTCCGCATGGCCCCCGACGTGGCCATCGTGGGCGAGGTGCGGGACCGGGAGGCCCTGCCGCTCCTCCTCACGTTGTCGTCGGGGGTGAAGGGGTTCACCACCATCCACGCCGGCTCCGCCCGCCAGGCCCTCTCCCGGCTCCGCTTCGTGTGCCAGCTCTCGGAGAGCGACCTGCCCCTACCCGCCCTCAACAGCCTCGTCACCGAGGCGATCGACGTGGTGGTCCACTGCGCCCGCACCCCCGCCGGCCCCCGGGTCACCGAGGTGATCGCCGTCGAGGACATGGCCGCCAGCCCCGACAGCGCCGCCTTCACCGTCACCGACGTCTTCCGCCGGGGCGGGATCGACGGCCCGCTGCGGTGGACGGGCCAGCTCCCCCAGCGGCTGGAGGGCCCCCTCCGCGACGCCGGCTTCGACCTGCGGGCCCTCCTCGACGACGGGCCCGGCCTGCCGCCGGCCCCCCCGGGTGCCGCCCCGGCGGCCCCCGCCCTCCTCGGGAGCGGTCGGTGAGCGGCCCGGCCGGCCTCCTCCTGGCCGTGGCCGGCGCCTACGGCGTGCACCTGCTGTACACCGCGGTGGCCCTGCGCTGGTCCGGCCTCGGGCCCGGGCCCCGGCCGGGCGGGGGGCGGGGGTCGGGCCGGCGCGGGCCGCAGGAATGGCTGGCCCAGGCCGGGCTGGACGGCGTCCGGCCCCTGGAGTTCGGCGCCGTGGTCGCCGTCCTGGCCCTGGTCGGGGCGGCCCTGGGCTACGCCGTCTTCGGCGCCCCGCTGCCGGCCCTGGCCGTGGCCCTGTTCGCCGGGTCCTTCCCGGTGAGCGGCCACCGCGACCGGCGCCGGGCCCGCCGGGCGGTGGCCCAGGAGGCGTGGCCGCGGCTCATCGAGGAGATCCGCATCCTCACCGCCTCCCTGGGCCGGTCGGTGCCCCAGGCCCTGTTCGAGGCGGGCCGGCGGGGACCGGTGGAGATGCGGCCCGCCTTCGAGGCGGCCCAGCGCGAGTGGTTGGTGTCGACCGACTTCGCCCGGACCGTCGCCGTGCTCAAGGAGCACCTGGCCGATCCCACTGCCGATGCCACCTGCGAGACCCTGCTGGTGGCCCACCAGGTGGGCGGCTCGGACCTCGACCGGCGCCTGCGCGACCTGGTTGAGGACCGCATCCAGGACGTCCAGGGCCGCAAGGACGCCCGGGCCCGCCAGGCCGGCGTCCGCTTCGCCCGCCGCTTCGTGCTCATCGTGCCCCTGGGCATGGCCGCCGCCGGCATGTCGGTGGGCGAGGGCCGGGCCGCCTACCGGACCGGTGCCGGCCAGGGGGCGGTGGTGGTGGCCATCGCCCTCACCGTGGCCTGCTGGGCGTGGGCCGGGGCGATCATGCGCCTCCCCGACGAGGAGAGGGTGTTCGCCTCGTGAGGCCGCTGACGCTCTCGGGCCTGGTGCTGTGGGTCGGCGCCACCCTGCTGCTCTCCGGCCACCGGTGGTTCGCCCGCCGCCCCCTCACCGAACGCCTCCGGCCCTACACGCCGGGCGGCATGGCCCCGGCGCCGCGGGCCGGGCTGCTGTCCCTGGAGAGCTTCCGCGACGTGGTGGGCCCCCTGTCGCGCCAGGTGGGTGACCGGGCCGGGCGTCTCCTCGGCGTGCGCGAGGACCTGGGCCTGCGCCTGGCCCGCACCCACTCGCCCCTCGACGTCACCGCCTTCCGGGTCCGCCAGCTGGGCTGGGCCGTGGCCTCCTTCGGCCTGGGCGGGCTGGCCACCGTGGCCCTCGACCCGCCCCCGACCCTGGGCCTGCTGGCCGTGCTGGGCGTCCCGCTGCTGGCCTTCCTGGTGCTCGAGCAGCAGGTGGCGACGGCGTCGGCCCGCTGGCAACGCCGCCTGTTCCTGGAGCTGCCGGTGGTCAGCGAGCAGATCGGCCTCCTCCTCTCGGCCGGCTTCTCCCTCTCCGGCGCCCTCAGCCGGGTGGCCCAGCGATCGGGCGGAGCCTGCGGGCAGGACCTGGCCCGGGCCGTGGGCCGGATGCGCCAGGGCCTGAGCGAGACCGAGTCCCTGCTGGAGTGGGCGGCCATCGCCCGGGTCGACGCCGTCGACCGCCTGGTGCACGTCCTGGCCCTCAACCAGGAGGCCAGCGACCTGGGCCGCCTCATCAGCGAGGAGGCCCGGGCCATCCGCCGCGACGTCCAGCGGGAGCTGGTCGAGCGGGTCGAGCGGCGGGGCCAGCAGGTCTGGATCCCGGTCACCGTGGCCACCCTCGTCCCCGGCGTGATCTTCATCGCCGTCCCCTTCGTGCAGGCCCTGTCCCTGTTCTCCGGCCGTGGCTAGGCGGCCGAGCTCCCCCCATCCCCAGGAGGACCCATGACCGCTCCCCTCCCGCTGCGCACCCCGGTCGACGCCGTCGACCGCGGGAGCCTGGCCACCTACACCTGGGTGCGATCGGCCCTGGTCGTCGCCCACCACCGCCTGGCCGGCGACGACCGGGGCGAGGGGGTCATCTCGGCCGCCATCGTGGTCCTCATCACCGCCTTCCTCGGGGCGGCCATGTGGACGGCGTTCAAGCTGATCTTCGACGACGCCGCCACCAACACCCGCACCGAGGTCAACAAGATCGGCGACTGAGCGCAGCCGTGGCCCCTCCTCCCGACCGCCGCCGGGCCCGCTGGGCCCACCGCCCGGCACCGGCCCCCGGCGGGCCCCGGGACGGGCAGAGCCTGATCGGGACCGTGGCCGGGGTGGCGGTGTTCCTGGCCTTCCTGTTCCTGGCCGTGCACCTGGTGGTGAGCCTGTACGCCACCTCGGCGGTGACCGGCCACGCCTACGACGCGGCCCGGCGGGTGGCGGCGGCCGAGATCGACCACGCCGACCCCTCGGCCGTGGCCGGGGCCCAGCGGCGGGCCGAGGCCGACGTCCGGGCCTCCCTGGGTCGCTACGCCGCCCGCCTGGAGCCCTTCGACTGGACGGGCACCACCGGCGACGTGGTCCGCCTCCGGGTGCGGGCCGAGAACCCCAGCTTCCTGGTGGCGGCCGACGGCCTCCTGGGCGTGGAGGAGATCGACCGCACCGTGACGGTCCGGGTGGAGCGGGTCCGGTGACGCTCAGGGTGTCGCACCGCCGGCGTCCCGCCCGCCCCGAGCCCGGGCGCCGGCCCGAGCGGGGCGCGGTCGGGGGCCTGGAGGCCCTGCCCTTCTCGGTGCTGCTGTTCGTCTGCGGCACCCTGCTGCTGGTCAACGCCTGGGGCGTGATCGACGCCACCTTCGCCGTCACCTCGGCGGCCCGGGAGGCCACCCGCACGCTGGCCGAGGCCGGTGACCCGGCCACCGGCGACGCGGCCGCCCGCCGCACCGCCCGGGAGGCCATCCGCAGCTACGGGCGCGACCCCGACCGCCTCCACCTGAGCCGACCCCAGGGCACCTTCGCCCGCTGTGGCCGGGTGGGCTACACGGCCACGTACCCGGTCCCGGCCATCCGCATCCCGTTCATCGGGGGCTTCGGCGAGGCCTTCGAGGTGTCGTCCACCCACACCGAGCGCATCGACGACCTGCGCTCCGGCCTGCCCGGCGAGGCGACCTGTGGCGCGTAGAGGAGCGGGCCGGGCCGCTGGCGACCGCCAGCGCGGATCGTCGCTCATGCTGGTGCCGGCCGGCGCCCTGGTGTTCATCGTCCTCGGGGCCGTGGCCGTCGACCTCTCCCACGTCCACCTCCGCCAGCGGGAGGTGATCGCCGCCGTGCAGGGCGCGGCCAGCGACGCCGCCGCCTCGTCGTACCGGGACGACGCCTTCTACGCCGGCGGCGACGTGGTCATCGACCGGGGGGACGCCAGCCGTGAGGCCCGGGCCAGCCTGGCCGCCACCGGCCTGGACATCACCGTGACGTCGCTCACCGTGACCCCTGCGGGCGAGGTCGTCATCGAGGCCGAGGCCCCGGTGGAGACCATCTTCGCCACCGCCCTCCCCGGCGGGCCCGACACCGTCACCGTCACCGCCACCGCCCGGGCCCGCCTGGCCGGCTGACCGGTGGGCCGGCCTGCTCCCGCCCACCACCTCTGGGCGGTCCTCTCGTGTCTTTCAATGTCTCTCGTGTTGTTCCAAGGGGTGGCGGGTACGGTCCGAGGGTGGACCGGCCCCCTCGCCCGACGCATCGGGTGGATGCCGGCGCCGACGGGGCGCCGGTGCTGGTCAAGCGGGCCACCGACGAGGGCGGGCGGGCCCGGCTGGCCACCGAGGCGGCCCTCCTGCGGGCCCTGGCCCACCCGGGCACGGTGCAGGTCACCGCCCTGGTCGAGGAGGCCGGAGCGGTCGAGCTGCACCTGGCCTGGGCCGGGTCGCACACCCTGGCCACCGTGACCGGGCTCCCCCCGCCGGCCGCGGCCGGGCTGGTGGCCCAGGTGGCCGACACGGTGGCGGACCTGCACCGGGCCGGGCTCGTGCACGGCCGCCTCACCCCCGACCACGTCCTCCTGGGACCCACCGGCCGGCCGGTGCTCACGGGCCTGGCCGAGGCCGGCCGGGCCGATCGGGTCCCGGTGGCCGGCGACGTGGCCGCCCTCGGTGCCCTCCTGACCGGGCTGGTGGCGCCGGCCGACGACGGCCTCCAGCTCCCCGAGCGGCGCCCGCGCCCCGGCCGCGGGACCGACCGGGGCCTGCGGGGGGCGCTGCTCACCCTGGCCGACCAGGCCCAGGCCGACGACCCCGCCGCCCGCCCCACGGCCGCCGAGCTGGCCGCGCTCCTGCGGGCCACCGCCCCCCTCGACCCCGGCGGCCCCCGTCGCCACCGCCCGCGCCCCGCCCGCCGCCCGGCGATGGGGCGCCACCGGCCCCGGCCCGACACCGGGGCCGGGACCCGCCGGCCTCGGTGGGGACGGCGCCTGGTGGTCGCCGGGCTGGGCCTCGGCCTGGGAGCGGCAGGCCTGGCCGCCATCGGGCCACGGGCACCCGACCCCGGCCCGGGCGTCGTCGGAGCCACCCCCTCCACCACCCACCCGACCCCGGCCCCACCGCGGCCCGGGCCCGTGTCGCCCGCTCCCGAACGGTCCCGCCCCGGGCCGTCCGGCGACGGGCCGGCGCCGGCCCCCCGGGCCCCTGGGGGCGCCACCGGCCCCGGCGGGTGCGTGCCGGTCCGGGGGGCCGAGGCCCAGGACACCGACGGCGACGGGTGCCCGGAAGGGGTCCGGGTCGCCGGCCGGCGCGTCTCGGTGGGGGCCACCACCTGGGTGGTGGGTGACGCCGGCGACCGGTCGGCGGTGGGCGACTGGGACTGCGACGGGACGGCCACGGTGGCCGTCCTGCGCCCGGCCACCGGCGAGGTCTTCGTCTACGACCGCTGGGTCGGGCCCGGCGCCGAGCTCACGGTCCGGCCCACGGCCCGGGCCCCGGGGGCCGACGCGCTCGTCGGACGGGACGGCGACGGTGACGGCTGCCCGCAGCTCACCGCCACCGGGCCCGGCGGCCTGGCCGTGGCCGTCGGGCCCCCGCCGCCGTGATCCGGCGGGCCGCGGGCGGGCTGGCCTGGGTCGGCGCCCTGGTGGCGACCCTGGCCCTGCTGCAGGCGCTCGGCTCCGGCTCCCTGGCCCCGCCACCGGTGCGGGACGGGGCCGCCCTCCAACGCTGGCTCGCCCAGCGCGACGCCGTGACCGCGGCCTTCGCCCTGGTCCGGGTGGCCGGGTTGGTCCTGGCCGCCTACCTGCTGGCCGTCACCGCCCTCGGCCTGGCCGCCCGGGCCAGCCGGGTGCCGGCCCTGGTGGCGGCGGCGGACGTGGTCACCGTCCCGGTGGTGCGGAGGGTGCTGGGGGCGGTGGCCGGCGTCGGGCTCACCGCCTCGACCGCCGGCCTGCTGACCGCCGACTCGCCGCCCCGGCCGCCGGCGGCCCAGGTCGTCGATCCGGCCGACGCGTCGGTGGTCCTGGAGCGCCTGCCCGACCGGTCCGACGTCGTGCTCCGCTGGCAACCGGCCCCGGCCGGCGACGACGGACCGTCACCAGGCGGCACCGCCACCATGCGGGTCGACGGCGGCGCCCCACCGCCGGCCGGGCAGGAGTGGCGGGTGGAGGCGGGCCAGAGCTTCTGGGAGGTGGCCGAGAGGTCCCTGGCCCGGGCGTGGGGCCGGGCCCCGACCGACGACGAGGTGGCCCCGTACTGGGCCGCCCTGGTGGAGGCCAACCGGTCGCGCCTGGTCGACCCGGCCGACCCCGACCTGGTCCGCCCCGGCCAGGTCTTCACCCTCCTCCCGGCGCCCGCCCCGCCGCCCCCCTGAGGGGCTACCCGGGCCGGCCCAGGGCGGCGGCCGAGACGGCGTCGGGCCGGCTCCGGCGGCGGCCCACCACCGCCGCCGACAGCGCCTCGCCCACGGCCGCGCTGGTGGCGGCCAGGTCGTCGGGGACCACGGCGTCCACCACCCCCAGGCCCAGGAGCTGGCCGCTGGTGAGCCCCAGGTGCTCGGCCACCGCCGGCGCCCGGGTCGCGTCCCGCTCGAGGATCAGGGCCGCTCCCTCGGGCCCGATGACCGAGAACACGGCGTGCTCCTGGACGAGCAGGACGTCGGTCCAGGCCAGGGCCAGGGCGCCGCCGCTGCCCCCCTCCCCCACGCACACCCCGACGGTGGGGACCTGCACCCCGTCGAGGGCGGCGAAGGTGGCGGCGATCTCACCGGCGATGCCGGCGTTCTCGCTGGCCGGCCCGGGCTCGGCGCCCGGGGTGTCGACCAGGGTGACCAGCGGCCGCCCCAGGCGCCCGGCCAGGGCCATGGCCCGGCGGGCCTGGCGGAACCCCGCCACCCCGGGCCGGCCGGTGCCGGCGTGGCGATCGGAGGCCACCACCACCACGTCGGTGGGCCCGATGCGGGCCAGGGCGGTGCGGACGGTCCGATCGGCACCGCCCAGCTCCAACCACGACGCGCACAGGTGGGCGGCCACGTCCACGCCGGTGGGCCGGTCGAGCCGCCGGGCGGCCACCACCTCGGCCCAGGCGCCAGAGGGCGCAGCGACACTCGGGGCGGCCGGCGGGCCGCCGACCCCGGGGTCACCACCGGCGGTGGGGACCGGCCCTCCCCCCACCGGCAAGGAACGGGGGGCCAGCGGCGCCGGCCGCAGGCCGAGGGCCACGTCGACCCACCGATCGAGCTGGTCGGGCGGCCGGACGGCATCGACCAGACCGGCGGCCAGGGCGGTCTCGGCGGTGTGCGAGCGCCCCTCGACCTCCTCGCCGGTGGTGTGGGCCACCACCCGGGGCCCGGCGAAGCCGACGACGGCGCCGGCTTCGGCCACCCGGACGTCGCACAGCGAGGCGTAGGAGGCCAGCACCCCGCCCGTGGTGGGCGAGCGGAGCACGGCCACCGACAGGAGCCCGGCCTCGCCGTGGCGCCGGACGGCGGAGGCCACCCGGCCCATCTGGAGCAGCGACACCATGCCCTCCTGCATGCGGGCCCCACCGCTGCGGGTGTGGCACACCACGGGCAGGCCCAGCTCCCGGGCCCGGTCGAAGGCCCGCACCACCCGCTCGCCGTGGACCACGCCCATCGAGCCGCCCAGGGCGTCGAAGCAGCCCTCGACCACGACGTGGGTGGCGGTGCGCCCGGTGCGGACCGACTCATGGGGCAGGGCGGCCAGCCGCTCGGCGTACCCCGGGGTGCGCAGCGGGTCGGCGCTGCGCAGGTCCTCGTCCCACTCCTCGTCGAGATCCACGGCCATCGGTGCAGCCTCGCGGCCGCCGCCGCCCGCCCGCCAACCTCCGGGCGCGGCGGTCAGGCCGGCGGCACCGGCCGGAGCCGGAGGGCGACCTCGTTGGCCAGGAGGCGACCGGCCCGGGTCAGGAGGATGCGGTCGTGGCGGACCTCCACCAGGCCGACCAGCGCGTCCCGGTCGGCCGGGTCCAGGGCGTCGGCCGGCACGCCGGCGGAGGTGCGGATCGAGAGCTGCAGGGCCTCCAGGGCCCGGCGCTCGGGGTCGAGCCGCTCGGAGCCGGCCTCCGGGTCCCGGCCCTCCTCGACGGCGGCCAGGTACCGCTCGGGGGTGCGCACGTGCCAGTAGCGGCGACCGTCCCGGTGGCCGTGGGCCGCGCAGCCCAGGGCCACGTACTCCCCCATCGACCAGTACAGGAGGTTGTGGCGGCAGCGGTGCCCGGGCCGGGCCCAGTTGGAGATCTCGTACCACCCGTACCCGGCCCCCTCCAGCAGATCGGTCACGGTGTCGTACTTGTCGGCCTGGTCGTCGTCGTCGGGGTGGCGGGCCGGCTCGGCGGCCAGCGGCGTGCCCGCCTCCACGGTGAGGGCGTAGGCGCTGACGTGGTCGGGCTCCAGCTCCACGGCCCGGCGCACCGTGGTGGCCCAGTCGGCCCGGGACTCGCCGGTCCCGCCGTAGATGAGGTCGAGGCTCACGGCCAGGCCGGCGCCCCGGGCCGCGGCCACCGCCGGGGCCACCGCCTCGGCCGGGTGGGTGCGGCCCAGGCCGGCCAGCACGTGGGGCACGAAGGACTGCACCCCGATGGACAGGCGGGTCACCCCGCCGGCGGCGTAGGCGGCGGTGAGGGCCGGGGTGACGTCCTCGGGGTTGGCCTCGATGGTGACCTCGGCCCCGGGGGCGACGGGCAGCTCGGCCAGCACGGCCAGCAGGGCACCCGGGTCGACCCGGGTCGGCGTCCCCCCGCCCACGAACACCGAGGTGACCGGGGGCAGGTCGCCGGCCAGGGCGGCGGCGTGGCGCCGGCAGGCCTCCAGGTACCGCCCGGCCACCTCGTCCCGGTCGGTCCAGGTGGCGAAGGCGCAGTAGTCGCACCGGTGCCGGCAGAAGGGCACGTGCAGGTACGCGCCCACCCCCGCCGGGCGCGGGCCGGGGGGATCGGCCGGGGGGAGGGGGGCGGCGGGCACCGGCCCGATCATGGCCGGCGGGCCGGGCGGCGCGCCCGGCGGCAGGGTCTCAGCGCGACAGCGCCAGGCCCAGCTCGTCGAGGCGCTTGAGGGCGCCGTCCTCGGTGGTGTCGAGGATGCAGGCGATGGCCCGCAGGTCGTCCCGGCGGATGGTGAGGACCCGGCCGTTGAAGTCCTGGCGCTGGACCTGGATCATGGTCAGGTACCGGGTCAACATCTCGGCGGCCACGCCGGAGAGGGCGTCGAGCCGGGTCAGGTCGATGACGATCTTGCGCCGGTCCGGGGCGGCGATGGTGAGGTCGAGCACGTCGTCCTCGCCGGTGCGGTCCCGGGGCAGCAGCTGGTCGACGGGCACGTTGTAGAACCGGGCCAGCCGTTGGAGCCGGGGCACGGAGATGGCCCGCTCGCCCCGCTCGTAGGCGCCGAGGACCGATGCCTTGAACTCCTGGGAGGAGGCCTCCTCGGCGTCCTGCAGGGACAGCCCCTTCTGACGGCGAATGGAACGCAGCCGCTCGCCGACCTTCCGCCCGTAGATCTGGGTGGCCTCGTCGTCGATCTCGTTGTCGATGATGCTCAACGGCGTGAGTCTCCTGCTGGCTGCGTCCGGTGGGGCGCTCGATGGTGGGACCAGGCGGGGGATGGTCCCACTCAGGCTAGGGGGTGCGGTGGAGCCGCTGGTCGACCACACTACGTCGTGGCGCCCCCGCGATCAACCACCGTCCGCGGTCTCCCCGGGCGGGGTGCGGCGACAGGGCATGACATCCGCTCTCGCCGCGGCCAAAAGAGCGGCCGCGGCCAGGGCCGCGGTCTCGGCCCGGAGCACGGTCGGGCCCAGGGAGACGGTGGTGGCCCCGGCCAGCTCGGTGTCGGACCACCCGCCCTCCGGGCCGACCAGCACCACCGGACGGTCGAGCCCCAGGGGGCCACCGCCCGGGTGGGCCAGGACCGCCCCGGCCGCGGTGGCCGCCTCGGCCACGGGCACGCCGACCCGCACCTCGGGGAGGTGGGTGCGCCGGCTCTGCATGGCCGCCTCCCGGACGACCTTCTCCAGGCGAGCCCGGTGGGCCCCGGCCCGCTCCCCCTCCCAGCGCACCACCGACCGGTCGGCCACCAGCAGCCAGATGGCGTCCACGCCCAGCTCGGTCAGCTTCTGCACGGCCCACTCCGGCCGCTGGCCCTTCATCGGGGCCAGGCCGACCGTCAGCGGCGGGGACGGGGCGGGTTCGACCTCGACGGGGCCGACGGGCTCCAGGGTGTCGCCGAAGCGGGCCCGGCGCCACCGGCCCCGCCCGTCGGACACGGTGAGGGCGTCGCCCGGCCGCAGGCGCAGGGCCCGGCCCAGGTGGTGGTGGTCGTCGGGGTCGAGCTCGGGCCGGTCCAGGTCGGTGACGAAGGCGTGGGGTCCCACGCCCCGCAGGGGGATGCCGGCCACCGGCTACTTGAACGCCGAGCGGATCTTCGACAGCAGCCCCACCTCGGGCGGGGCCACGTCCTCGCCCCGCAGCTCGGCCAGGCGCCGGTACAGGGCCTCCTCCTCCTCCGCCAGGCCCGTGGGCACGTCCACCACCACCCGGACCTCCAGGTCGCCCCGGCCCCGGCCCCGGACCCGGGGCACGCCCCGGCCCCGCAGGCGGAAGACCCGGCCCGGCTGGGTGCCGGCCGGGACGACGAGCTGCTCCTGGCCGTCCAGGGTCTCGAAGTCGAGGGAGACGCCGAGGGCGGCCTGGCTGGGGCTGAGGTGCAGCTGGTGGACGAGCTGGGAGTCCTCGCGGGTGAAGCGGGGGTGGGGGGCGACGCGCAGGTGGACGTAGAGGTCGCCGGCCGGGCCGCCCCGGGGGCCGGCCGGGCCGTAGCCGGGCAGGCGCAGGGTGGAGCCGTCGTCGACCCCGGGGGGGACGTCGACGGTGAAGGTCCGCCGCACGGCACGGCGACCCTCGCCGCCGCAGTCCGGGCAGGGCGAGGTGACGACCTGGCCCTGGCCCCCGCAGGCCGGGCAGGGCCGGGCGGTGACCATCTGGCCCAGCATCGACTGGCGCACCTGGCGCACCTGGCCGGCCCCGCCGCAGGTCGAGCAGGTGGTCGGGTGGGTCCCGGGGGCGGAGCCGGTGGCCTCGCAGGTGTCGCACGGCGCCGGCACCTCGGCCTCGACCGGGGCCTTGGCGCCGAACACCGCCTCCTCGAAGGCCAGGTCGACGACGACCTCCATGTCGCCGCCCCGGCGGGGGCCGCCCCGCCGCCCCCCGCCGGACCCGCCGGCGCCCCCGAAGAAGGCGTCGAACAGGTCGCCCAGCCCGCCGGCCCCGAAGGCGTCGCCCAGGTCGGGGCCCCCCGGGCCGTCGGTGCCGTAGGTGTCGTAGCGCTGGCGCCGGTCGGGGTCCGAGAGCACCTCGTAGGCCCGGGCGATCTCCTTGAACCGGGCCTCGGCGCCGTCGTCGCCGGGGTTGGCGTCGGGGTGGTGCTGGCGGGCCAGCCGGCGGTAGGCCCGCTTGATCTCCTCCGCGGTGGCGGTGCGGGAGACGCCGAGGGTGGCGTAGAGGTCGTCGGCCATGGGCGGTGCGTGCCTCGCTTCTGCGGTGCGTCAGCCCTCGCTCAACCGGCGGCCGAGTCGCTTGCTGACGACGGCCACCGCGGCGAGGGCCTGGGTGTAGTCCATGCGGGTCGGTCCCAGCACCCCGACGGTGCCGACCGGTTCGCCTTCGATCTCGTACGGTGCCACGACCAGGGCGCACTCGGCCAGGGGAGCCATCCCGGTCTCCGAGCCGATGGCCACCTGCAGCCCCCGGTCCAGCACGTCGCGCAGGAGCGACACCACCACGAGCTGCTGCTCGAGGATGCCCAGCACCTGGCGCACCGTCTCGACGCCCTCGAAGGCCCCGGCCATGCGATCGGTGCCGCCCACGTAGACGTGGTCGGCGTCGGGGGGCCGGGC
This sequence comes from Acidimicrobiales bacterium, assembly GCA_035630295.1. Classification (NCBI taxonomy): domain Bacteria; kingdom Bacillati; phylum Actinomycetota; class Acidimicrobiia; order Acidimicrobiales; species Acidimicrobiales bacterium. Next base: position 33,390 of record DASQKY010000034.1, read on the forward strand.
CGAGCGGACGGCGGACACCACGGGCGGGACCTTGGAAGGGGCCGCCGGGTCGGCGGCCGGCTCCGGCACGGTGGCCAGGTCGAGGCGCTGGCCCACCAGGTGGGCCGCCAGGTGGGCGGCGGCGGCGGCCAGCTCGTCGTCGGAGGCCTCGGCCGCCCCCCCTCCGAGGGCCACGTCGATCTTCTCCACCGCCCCGTTGGACAGGACCACCACCAGGAGGGCCAGCCGGGGCGTGAGGCCCACGAGCTGGACCGAGCGCACGACGCCGACGTCGCCCAGGGGGCTCACCACCAGGGCGGCGGTGCCGGTGAGGCCCGACAGGAGGCGGGACGTGTCGGCCAGCGTGCGCTCCAGCTCGCCGTGGGCCCGGTCGAAGAAGGCCCGCACCTGCTGGGCCGAGGCCCGGTCCAGGCCGCCCCTCCCGGCCAGGTGGTCCACGAAGTAGCGGTAGCCCCGCTCGGTGGGGATGCGCCCGGCGCTGGTGTGGGGCTGGGCCAGGTAGCCGTCGTGCTCCAGGGCGGCCATCTCGTTGCGGACGGTGGCCGAGCTGACCGCCACCCCGGGCAGCGAGGCGACGTGGCCCGACCCGACGGGCTGGGCGGTGTGGATGTACTCCTCCACCACGGCCCGGAGGATCGAGGCCTTGCGATCGTCGAGCATGGGTCGGTGCCGCGGGGGTCGGGGAACGGGTGCGGCTAGCACTCGATCGTACCGAGTGCTGACCGCTCGGCACCGGTCCCCCGGGCCGGGCGCCGGGCGCTCAGTCCCGGCCGGTGGCGGCCCGCCAGCGCCGGAGGGCCTCCTCGCGCTCGGCGGCGTGGTCGACCAGGGGGCCGGGGGTAGCCCCCGGCGCCCCCACCGAAGGGAAGCCGGTGCGGCCCTCGCACCAGGCCGCGAAGCGCTCGTCGGCCTCGGTCCCGGTGTCGACCTCGATGCCCGACAGCGACCGGCCCGACCTGTTCGCCGCCCTGGGCGTCCCGCTGGCCGTGGTCTGACCGACCGACGGGCCACGCCTCAGTCGTCGAGGCGGAGGGCGGAGACGAACGCCTCCTGGGGGACCTCGACCCGCCCGATGGACTTCATCTTCTTCTTGCCCTCCTTCTGCTTCTCCAGGAGCTTGCGCTTGCGGGTGATGTCGCCGCCGTAGCACTTGGCGGTCACGTCTTTGGAGAGGGCCGAGATGGTCTCTCGCGCGATCACCCGGCCGCCGATCGCCGCCTGGATCGGGATCTTGAAGAGCTGGCGTGGGATCAGCTCCTTCAAGCGCTCGCAAATCGCGCGACCGCGGCGCTCCGCCGCGCTCCGGTGCGCCATGAAGGAGAGCGCGTCCACCGGCTCGTTGTTCACCAGGATGGAGATCTTGACGAGGTCGCCCTCGGCGTAGCCGTCCAACGCGTAGTCGAAGGAGGCGTAGCCGCGCGAGACGCTCTTGAGGCGGTCGTAGAAGTCGAACACCACCTCGTTCAGCGGCAGCCGGTACACCGCCATGGCGCGGTTGCCCACATAGGTCAGTTCCACCTGCTGCCCGCGCCGTTCGTTGACCAGCGTCAGCACCGCCCCGAGATAGTCGTCCGGCACCATGATGGTGGCCTTGATCCAAGGCTCCTCGATGCTGTCGATCTGCGTGGCGTCCGGCATATCGGCCGGATTGTGCAACTCGATCACCTCGCCGCTGGTCCTGCGGAGGTGGTAGACCACGGAGGGCGCGGTCGCGATCAGGTCGAGGTCGAACTCGCGCGCCAGCCGCTCCTGCACGATCTCCAGGTGCAACAGGCCGAGAAAGCCGCAGCGGTAGCCGAGGCCCAGCGCGGCCGAGGTCTCCGCCTCGAAGTGGAACGAGGCGTCGTTGAGCCGCAGCTTGCCCATCGAGTCGCGCAGCTTCTCGAAATCGTCGGCGTCCACGGGATAGAGGCCGCACCAGACCACGGGAACGGAGGGCTTGAACCCCGGCAGGGCAGCGGCGGCCGGAGTGCGGTCGTCCGTGATGGTGTCGCCGACATTGGTGTCGGCCACCGTCTTGATGGCTGCGTTCAGGTAGCCCACCTCGCCCGGCCCGAGGCTGTCCACCGGCACCATCTTCGGCGAGAACACCCCCACCTGCTCCACCAGGTAGGTGTGGCCGTTGGCCATCATGCGGATTCGCTGCCCCTTGCGCAGCCGCCCATCCTTCATCCGCACCAGGATGATGACGCCGAGATAGGGGTCGTACCAGCTATCGACGAGCAACGCCTTGAGCGGCGCCTCCGCCTCGCCCTGCGGCGGCGGCAGTCGCGCCACTAGCGCCTCCAGCACACCTTCGATGTTCAGCCCGGTCTTGGCGCTGATCTCCACCGCGTCGTCGGCGGGCAGGCCCACCACGTCCTCGATCTGCTGGCGTACCCGCTCCGGCTCCGCCGCCGGCAGGTCGATCTTGTTCAAGACCGGGACGATCTCATGTCCGGCGTCGATCGCCTGGTAGACATTGGCCAGGGTCTGCGCCTCCACCCCCTGGGATGCGTCCACCACCAGGAGGGAGCCCTCGCAGGCGGCCAGGGAGCGGGAGACCTCGTACGCGAAGTCAACGTGCCCCGGCGTGTCCATCAGGTTCAGGACATAGGTTTGCCCGTCCTTCGCCGGATAGGTGAGGCGCACCGTCTGGGCCTTGATGGTGATGCCCCGCTCCCGCTCCAACTCCATGTTGTCGAGCACCTGCTCCTTCATCTCGCGCTGAGAGAGGGCACCGGTGGCCTGGATGAGCCGATCGGCCAGGGTGGATTTCCCATGGTCGATATGCGCGATGATGGCGAAGTTGCGGATGCGGGAAAGCGGCGTGTCGGTCATAGGGTTCCGGCGGCGCGGGGGAGGGCGCTCCCGGCCTGTGTTCGGGAGGGAGATAAGGCAGGCGCCAGGTGAATCAAAGCATCGCCAGGCCTGTCCGGAGCGGCCGCCCGCGCAGAAAAACATTGCGGCCCCAACATGGCTGTGCTTCACCGTCATGTGAGCAACGCGACTGGGCCAAGTCGATGAGCGGGCGAGCTTACCTTTTCAGACGGTTGGCGGCGGCGGCGCTGCTGCTTGGCGCCTGCGCGCAGCGACCCGAGACGATCGCCCCGGCGCCGGTCAGCGAGGCTCAATACTACGGCTGGACCTGCCCACGCCTCCGCGGCGAAATGGCCCGGCTCGACGGAACCCTCGCCGACCTGTACGCCGAGCAGCTTCAGAGCCGAAACGACGACGTCCTCGGCTACGTCTTCCTGATCGCGCCGCTCGCCACCATGGCGGGCGGCGACCTGAGCCATCCCATCGCGCTCCGGAAGGGCGAGCAGGAGGCCGTGCGGGTCGCGGTGGCAAGGAGGTGCCATGCCAGCCGCTTTTGAGAGGTCCCGCGCACGGCGGCCCTCCATCACCGTTGCGACCATGCTCTTCGCGGCCGCATGTGCGCAGAATCCGGAGACGATAGCCCCGGCGCCGGTGGACGAAGCGCGCTACGGCGGCCTCCACTGCGCGGAGCTCGCTCAGGAAATGGCGCGCCTGAACCGCGAACTGGCCATCCTGTCGACCGAGCAGCACGCGAAGCGCGTGAACGACGCCGTCGCCTGGGCCCACCTCTTCTTCTTCGTCCATTCCGCGCGGACGCGGGACATCCGTCCCTCCATCGCGCTCGACAAGGGCCAGCTCGAATCCATCGAGCGGACAATGGCACGGCGCTGCACCGGCCTCCGCTCCTGAGCGGGCTACCCTGCCGGCGGGCGCGGGATCAGTGGTCCTGCACCCGGTTCTGCTCCCGCGGGTACCAACTCGTCACGAAATCAGGTTCCGTCGCCACTTCGTCAGTTCGCCGGAGACGGTCCTCGCCGCGCATGGCGGGACGGAAAGCGCGCGTGTCGGCCGGCAGCACAATTTCCTCGCCGGCCCGCGCGCCGTCGGCGAGGCGGACCACGATGCCGGTGCGTCGATCCGCCCGGATCGCGTAGCCGCAGAACTGCCGCTGCCCGATCACCGCGCCGTCCGCCGCCAGATCGGTCACGCCGACCAGCACCAGCTTGCCGATCAGCGCGACGGCGAGCTTCGGGTCCCAAAGCGGTTCCCAATCGAGGGCTTCACGATGCGAGCCGTCCTCGTCCCCCGCCGGCTCGATTCGGATCACCGCCATCGGTCGTCCCCGGCATCGCGCGCGTGCCCGCGTGGCCGGGGATCGGTCGGCTAGGCCCGCAAGGTCGCGCCCGAGGCCTTAGCGACGGCGGCGACCACACGTTGCGATATAGATTCAATCTGCGCGTCGGTCAAGGTCGCCTCCCGCGGCTGCAAGGTGACCTGCACCGCGAGGCTCACCTTGCCCGGCGGCAGCTTGTCGCCCGCATAGCGATCGAACAGCGCCACATCGACGATCAGCACCCGCTCCGCCCCGCGCGCCGCCCGCAGCACCGCCTCCGCCGCCACGCCCTCGTCGACCAGGAAGGCGAAATCCCGCCGCACCGGCTGGAAGGCCGGCAGGTCGGCGGCGCCGCGCTTGCGCCGCTTGGGCTCCGGCACCGCGTCGAGGAACACCTCGAAGCCCACCGCCGGCCCGGACAGCCCGACCGCGTCCAGCACCCGCGGATGGATCTCCCCGAACCGCGCCAGCACCACCTTCGGCCCCTGCCGCACCACGCCGCTGCGGCCCGGGTGGTAGTGCGCCGGCGCGTCGGCC
>DASQKY010000035.1 GCA_035630295.1 Acidimicrobiales bacterium
GACATGCACAAGATGGCCGACTCGAACAAGGCCTTCGCCCACTACCGCTGGTAGGCGGCAGCAACCCCCGACCACCAGGGGGTGCGCCCCCGAGGTGCGCTCCCACGACGACCGGGCCCGGCCCGGTCGTTCCCATGCACCGAGAGAACGCAATGGCTGACCAGAAGCGCACCCATCCCCTCGACCGAGTCCGCAACATCGGGATCATGGCCCACATCGACGCGGGCAAGACCACGACGACCGAGCGGATCCTCTACTACACCGGCAAGAGCTACAAGATCGGCGAGGTCCACGAGGGCGCGGCCACCATGGACTGGATGGCGCAGGAGCAAGAGCGCGGCATCACGATCACCTCGGCGGCCACCACCTGCCAGTGGCGTGACCACAACATCAACATCATCGACACCCCCGGCCACGTCGACTTCACCGTCGAGGTGGAGCGCTCGCTGCGCGTGCTCGACGGCGCGGTGGCGGTGTTCGACGGCGTCGCCGGCGTGGAGCCCCAGACCGAGACCGTGTGGCGGCAGGCCAACAAGTACGGCGTCCCCCGCATGTGCTTCATCAACAAGATGGACCGCCTGGGCGCCGACTTCTTCGCCGCCCTCGAGTCGATCCACGAGCGCCTCGGCGCCAACGTCGCCGTCATCCAGCTGCCGATCGGCGCGGAGGGCAACTACAAGGGCGTGATCGACCTCGTCGAGATGAAGGCGCTCGAGTGGCTCGACGAGGAGCTCGGCGCCAAGTGGGAGGTCAACGACATCCCGGCCGAGCTGCAGGAGCAGGCCGAGGAGTACCGCCACGCCCTCATCGACGTGCTCTCCTCGTTCGACGAGAACATCCTCGAGAAGTACGTGGGCGAGGAGGAGATCACCGTCGACGACCTGCGCTCCGCGATCCGCGCCGGCACCATCGGCGGCGAGATCGTGCCGATCCTCAACGGCACCGCGTTCAAGAACAAGGGCGTGCAGCCGCTGCTGGATGCCATCGTCGACTACCTGCCGAGCCCTCTCGACCTGCCCCCCACCAAGGGCATGAACCTGAAGGGCGACGAGGAGCTGGAGCGCGAGGCCGACGACAGCGAGCCGTTCGCCGCGCTGGCCTTCAAGATCATGACCGACCCCCACGTGGGCAAGCTCACCTACTTCCGCGTCTACTCGGGATCGCTCGAGAAGGGCGGCACGGTGGTGAACACCACGAACAGCAACAAGGAGCGCATCGGCCGCATCCTGCAGATGCACGCCAACAGCCGCGAGGACGTCGATGCGGTGTTCACCGGTGACATCGCCGCCGGCATCGGTTTCAAGAACACCCGCACCGGTGACAGCCTCTCGGCCCCCGGGTCGGAGATCGTGCTCGAGAACCTCGAGTTCCCCGAGCCGGTGATCCACGTAGCGGTGGAGCCGAAGACGAAGGTCGACCAGGACAAGATGGGCAAGGCCCTCTTCGCCCTCTCGGAGGAGGATCCGACCTTCCAGGTCCGCACCGACGAGGACACGGGCCAGACCGTGATCTCCGGCATGGGCGAGCTCCACCTGGAGGTCATCGTCGACCGGATGCTCCGCGAGTTCAAGGTGGACGCCACCGTCGGCAAGCCGCAGGTGGCCTACCGCGAGACCATCACCCAGCCGGTGATCAAGCACACCTACACGCACAAGAAGCAGACCGGTGGCTCAGGCCAGTACGCCGAGGTCACGATCGACCTCGAGCCGACGGGCCCGGGCGGCGGCTACGAGTTCGTCGACAAGATCACCGGCGGCCGGGTGCCCAAGGAGTACATCCCGTCGGTCGACGCTGGCATCCAGCAGTCGCTCGACGCCGGCGTGCTCGCCGGGTACCCGACGGTCGATGTCCGGGCTGTCCTCACCGACGGCAAGTACCACGACGTCGACTCCTCCGAGATGGCGTTCAAGATCGCTGGTTCGATGGCGTTCAAGGAAGCCCTCCGCAAGGCCAAGCCGGTGCTGCTCGAGCCGATCATGTCGGTCGAGGTGACCACGCCCGACGAGTACATGGGCGACGTCATCGGCGACCTCAACTCCCGTCGGGGCCGCGTCGGTGGCATGGACCAGCGGGGCAACAGCCAGATCGTTCGGGCCCACGTGCCGCTCTCGGAGATGTTCGGGTACTCGACCGACCTGCGCTCCCGCACGCAGGGACGCGCCACCTACTCCATGCAGTTCGACAGCTACCAGCAGACCCCTGCGTCCGTCCAGGAAGAGATCGTCGCCCGAGTGCGCGGCGACTGACCCCAGCCAGCATCGCGAGAGAAGAGAGCAGTCATGGCCAAGGAGAAGTTCGATCGGAACAAGCCGCACCTGAACGTCGGCACGATGGGTCACATCGATCATGGGAAGACGACGTTGACGGCGGCGATCACGAAGGTGTTGGCGGAGGCGAACGGGAACGTGCAGGTGATGGCGTTCGATGAGATCGATAAGGCGCCGGAGGAGAAGGCGCGGGGGATCACGATCAACATCTCTCATGTTGAGTATGAGACGGACAACCGGCATTACGCGCAGGTGGATATGCCGGGTCACGCGGATTACATCAAGAACATGATCACGGGTGCGGCGCAGGTGGATGGGGCGATTCTGGTGGTTGCCGCGACGGATGGTCCGATGCCTCAGACCCGTGAGCATGTGTTGTTGGCCCGGCAGGTGGGGGTGCCGTCGATCGTGGTGGCGTTGAACAAGGTCGATCAGGTGGATGACGAGGAGCTGTTGGAGCTGGTGGAGATGGAGGTCCGGGAGCTGTTGAGCGAGTACGAGTTCCCGGGTGATGACACGCCGATCGTGCGGGTCTCGGCGCTCAAGGCGTTGGAGGGTGATGGGGAGGCGGCGCAGGGGGTGTTGGAGCTGATGGCGGCGGTGGATGAGTTCGTCCCGGAGCCGACGCGGGATCTGGACAAGCCGTTCTTGATGCCGATCGAGGATGTGTTCTCGATCACGGGTCGGGGGACGGTGGTGACGGGCAAGGTCGAGCAGGGTGTGATCAACACCGGGGACGAGGTCGAGATCATCGGGATCCGCCCGACCCAGAAGACCACGTGCACGGGTGTGGAGATGTTCCGCAAGTTGTTGGATCAGGGCCAGGCCGGTGACAACATCGGTGCCTTGTTGCGGGGCACGAAGAAGGAGGACGTGGAGCGGGGTCAGGTGCTGGCCAAGCCCGGCTCGATCACGCCGCACACCGACTTCACCGGTCAGGTGTATGTGTTGACCAAGGAGGAGGGTGGCCGGCACAAGCCGTTCTTCGGGAACTACCGGCCGCAGTTCTACTTCCGGACCACTGACATCACCGGCACGATCAGTCTCCCGGAGGGCACCGAGATGGTGATGCCCGGGGACAACACCGAGATGTCCGTCGAGCTGATCCACCCGATCGCGATGGACGAGGGTCTCCGCTTCGCCATCCGTGAAGGTGGCCGCACCGTGGGCGCCGGCCGCGTCACCAAGATCACCAAGTAGAGAGCAGAGCCCGATGGCCAAGAACGAGAAGCGGGTGCACGTCACCCTGGAGTGCACGTCGTGCAAGCGGCGCAACTACATCACGACGAAGAACAAGATCAACGACCGCGAGCGCATCGAGATGAAGAAGTACTGCCGCTGGGAGCGCTCCCACACGGTCCACAAGGAGACCCGCTAGGGATCCCGTGGGTAACGAGCACCCCTCCCCGGGGGTCTGACACCTCGATGGTGACCGGCGCCGGCACCAGCCCCGGACCCCCCGGGCGCGCCCCTCGCACGGACCCCGAGGCGATGGCCGCCCTCGTGGCCCGGGCCCAGGCCGGCGACGACCAAGCCTTCGAGGACCTCGTGACCGCCACCCACGTCGAGACCTACACCCTGGCCCGCCGGCTCACCGGCAACGACGACGACGCCCGCGACGTGGTCCAGGAGGCGTACCTCCGGGCCTACCGGTCCCTCGACCGCTTCCGGGGCGAGGCCCGGTTCTCGACCTGGATGTACCGCATCACCGCCAACTGCGCCTCCACCCAGGTGGGCCGGCGCCGCCGGCACCGCCACGACGAGCTGCTCGAGGACCTGGTCGTGGTCGACACCCGGCCCGAGCTCGACCCCGAGGCCCAGGCCGATGCCGCCGACTTGCGTCACCGCGTGAACGGCGCCCTCGACGAGCTCCCGCCCAAGCTGCGAGCCGTGGTCATCCTGCGCGACGTGTACGACCTCCCCCACGAGGCCATCGCCGCCGAGCTGGGCATCTCCGAGTCGGCGGCCAAGGTCCGCCTCCACCGGGCCCGCAAGAAGCTCAAGGAGCGCCTGTTCCCGGGGCGGGAGCCCGACGACATCGAGGGGGCGCCGTGAGCCCGCGCCAGGTGGCCACTCCCCAGGCGGGGGCGGCGTGCGCCGACCTGGGCCAGCACCTGGCCGCGGCGGCGTCCGATCCCGCGGCCCTGGACCGGGCCGCCCGGGACCATGTGGAGACCTGCCTGCGCTGCCAGGCTGACCTGGTCCAGCACCGGCGGGTGCTGCGGGCTCTCCGCTCTCTGCGCACCGAGGTGTTGGAGCCGGCGCCCGGCCTGGTCACCGAGGTGTTGGCCCACATCGAGGAAGCTGGCGAGCGCCACGTCATCCGCTCCCTCCTGACCGGCCGACGGGCCGCCTACATCGGCGGCCTGGCCGCCGCCACCGCGGCGGCCAGTGCCGCTGGCGCCATCGTCCTCGTCACCCGCACCAAGAACCGCCGCCTCCCTCTCGCTGGCTGAGCCGCTGGTCGCCTGATCGAAGAGGACCCCGTGTGCCGGGCGAGGCCCCTTCGCGCTCGTGGGGTGGCTGTGGGTCAGATGGGCGGGGTGTCGTCGAATGTAAGGCCTGTGAATGTGACGCCGCTGCTCGCCAGGGCGGAGAACGGCGAGTCACAGAAGTCAACCATGGGGGTCCCGGACCCGTTGAGGGGGCCGACGTGCATGGTTGTGCTGTTGTAGGCGCCGGTGACTGTGGACTCGATGGCGAAGTGGCAGATTTGGGTGCCCTTCTCGCAGCCTGAGGTCTGGTAGATCTGGCCCTCGAAGAGGGCGTGTTGGGTGATCTGCTGGTTTGGGTGGGTTCCGGTGATGGTGCCTGTGTTTGTCCCGAATCCGAGTTCGTCTGGGTCGCCGATCCGAACATCGAGCTGGTACTCGTTGCCTCCGAAGTCGAAGAAGGAGGCGTAGTAGCCATCCTCTTTCTCCGTTCCGATCCTGGCCTCCTCGACGGTGGTCATCGTTTCGGTGACATCGACGATGAACTCGTTCGTCTGCTCGGGGTCCTCACATGTGTGGTCCTCGCCTCCGATCTCAATCACGATCTCATAAGTGGGATCGCCGTCGATATCGAGGTCCATCGTGCCGCTCTGGGTGTAGAAGGTTGTTGTCGTCGCGGCGGATGGAACGGCGGTCACCATGAGGCATGCGAGTCCTGAGATGGCCGCCATCAGAAGGCGGCTGTACATTGGTCTTCTCATCGGGGTTCTCCGTTCTGTGGATGTCGCCCGGCCGATGGATGTTCACCACTGACGACCCCCGCAGTGGAACACAGCAGCCCTTGCTTACCATGCGCGAACCTCGAATGTTGCAAGGGCGGAGACGAGTCGCAGGCCAATCTATTGACCTTCGTCGCCGAGGTGCTCGCTCTCTTGGAGGGCGGAAGCGCGTGCCATCTGCTCCCCCTGACCGGAGGCGGGCGCTATACCGCTGGCGCTGGCGCTGGCGCTGGCCGCCGCTACCGCTGCGGCCAGCGCCGCAAGTCCCATCGTCTCATCACCCACCCTAGAACCGCCGCCTTCTCTTCGCCGTTGACGAGGGAAGGTGATGGTCCGCAGCCGTCGAAACGCTGGATGTCAAACGTGCTCCGTATTCAGACAGGCGGGGAATCATCAAATGTGAGACCTGTCGCCGTCACGGATCCGCTGCCTATGGATGCGAAGGGGCTTTCGCAAAAGTCGACCGCCGGGTTGCCACCCCCGTTCAGGGGTCCGACGTGCATCGTTGTGTTGTTGTAGGCGCCGGAGACTATAAATTCGACGGCAAAATGGCAGATGGTTTGACCCTTCTCACAATTGGTCGTGGTATGGATGAGACCTTCGAAGAGGGCGTGTTGGGTGATCTGCTGGTTTGGGTGGGTTCCGGTGATGGTGCCTGTGTTTGTCCCGAATCCGAGTTCGTCTGGGTCGCCGATCCGAATATCGAGCTGGTACTCGTTGCCCCCGAAGTCGAAGAAGGTCGCGTAGTAGCCGTTCTCACTTGCCGTTCCGATCCTTGCCTCCTCGACGGTGGTCATCGTTTCGGTGACGTCGACGATGAACTCATTCGTCTGCTCGGGATCCTCACATGTGTGGTCCTCGCCTCCGACCTCTATCACGACCTCATCCTCGGGATCGCCATCGATATCGAGATCCAACGTTCCGGCCTGGGTGTAGAAGGTTGTTGTCGCTGCTGGGGAGGGGCTGGCCGTTGCCAGGAGGCACCCGATCACCGTGAGGGCAGCCACCAGGGTGCGGCGGCGCGTCGTGCTTCTCATCGCACTGTCTCCGTTCAGTAGAGGGTGTCGCCCCGCCACAGCGGAACCCATCCACTGACGACGCGGAGCAGTAGAACATGTCAGCCGTTGCCCCCTATGCGCGATCTGTGGGGACAGCGACCGGGCGGGGGGGCGAGTGGGAGTCGGGGCTCCTGGTTGCTACTGTCTGCCGGGTTCGTACCGGCCGCCGTCGGCACGCGCCCTGGTCAGCCGCGGTGCGTCAGCCTCCCGGCCCACGGCGGGACCGCACGTCCCGCCTTCCACCCACAACTTGCTCGTCAGGTGTTTCCGATGGCGATGAACCGAGAACAGAAGCGGCTCCTCCAGAAGCAGGGGGAGATCGACGCCGACGGCACGCCCAAGGCGACCCGTCGGGCCCCGCAGGCGCCCAAGCCCAAGGAGCAGCGCACCAAGCCGCGCCAGTTCGTGCGCGAGGTGCGGGGCGAGATGCGGAAGGTCAACTGGCCGACCCGGGCCGAGACCCTCAACTACTCGGTCATCGTGTTCGTCACCATCGTGATCATGACCGCCCTCATCGCCGGCGTGGACTTCGGCCTGTCCAAGGCCATCCTGTGGATCTACGACGCATGAGCGGGCGGACCGACCACCGCCGCCCCGTCCCCGCCGTCGGCGCCCGCCGAGCAACCGACACCAGCCGCTGCCACCCGCGGACGCAGCAGGCCACCTCCCCCAACCGCTGGAGCGCGCACCGGTGAGCTTCCTGACCGACTCCGATCCCGAGGCCGGCGGCTCCGACCCCACAGAGGGCAAGGGCGACACCCCGGCTCTCGACACCCAGACGCCGGGCACCATCGCCCCCTCCGTCGGCGAGACCGACCTCCCGGCCACCGACCCCGGCGAGCCCCGGGCCACGGCCACCGAGGCCCCCGCCCCGACGAACGTCGACCCCGAGACCGGCGAGGTCTCCTCCGACGCCGCACCCGAGGGCGCCTCCGAGCCCGGGGACGTGGTCGACGCCGAGGACCTCATCGAGGACGCCGCCCCCGTCGAGAGCCCGTACGACCGGCCCGGCCGCTGGTTCGTGGTCCACACCCAGTCCGGCTACGAGAAGAAGGTCCAGCAGAACCTGCAGGCCCGCACCTCCTCCATGAACATGGAGGGCCGCATCCACGAGGTCGTCATCCCCATGGAGGACGTCGTCGAGATCCGGGGCGGCAAGAAGCAGGTCGTCCAGAAGAAGATGTTCCCCGGCTACCTGCTGGTGCGCTGCTTCCTGGACGACGACTCCTGGTACGTCATCCGCAACACCCCCGGCGTCACCGGCTTCGTCGGTGCCGGCAACAAGCCCTCCCCGCTGCCCCGCCGCGACGTCGAGACCTTCCTCTCGATCAAGGTCGACAGCGAGGAGCCCTCGGCCAAGAAGGGCCGGGCCCGCCTCGAGCACGAGCTGGGCGAGACCGTCCGGGTCAAGGAAGGCCCCTTCGCCAACTTCTCGGGCGAGATCGTGGAGATCAACGAGGACCAGCTCAAGGTCAAGGTCCTGGTCGACATCTTCGGCCGGGAGACCCCGGTCGAGCTCGACTTCTCTCAGGTCGCCAAGTTCTAGGCCAGGCGGCCCCGCCCGGGCCGCTGGGTGGCGCCCGCCGCCGCCCGCCCCGTACCCTGTCCTGTCCCCCCGGCGCCGGCCTCACCGCCGCGACCGGGATCGCATCGTCCGGGCCGCATCGTCCGGGCCGCATCGCTGCCGCCCACCACCAGGAGTTGAGCACCCATGGCCAAGAAGAAGGTCCTGGCCGTCGTCAAGATCCAGATCCCCGCCGGGCAGGCCAACCCGGCCCCCCCCGTGGGCACCGCCCTGGGCCCGCACGGCGTGGCCATCATGGACTTCTGCAAGGCCTACAACGCCCAGACCGAGTCCCAGCGGGGCACCATCGTCCCCGTCGAGATCACCGTCTACGAGGACCGGTCCTTCACCTTCATCACCAAGACGCCGCCCACCCCGGTGCTCCTCCGGGAGGCGGCCGGCATCCCCAAGGGGTCGCAGACCCCCGGGCGGGACGGGGCCGGCAAGGTGACCGCGGCCCAGGTGCGCTCCATCGCCGAGACCAAGCTGCCCGACCTCAACGCCCTCGACATGGACGCCGCCGTCAAGCAGGTCGAGGGCACGGCCCGCTCCATGGGCCTCGAGGTCGTCTGACCTCACCCCACCGGCGGCCGCCGGCCGAATACCACCATCCAACCAGGCACCGGGGAGGACCTCGCCCCGGGCCGTTCCAGAAGAGGGAGCCACCATGGCGAAGGGCAAGCGCTACACCGACGCGACGAAGCGGTACGACCGCGATCGTCTCCACCCGGCCGACGAGGCCGTCGACCTGGTCAAGACCTTGGCCACGGCCAACTTCGACGAGACCGTCGAGCTGGCCGTGCGCCTCGGGGTCGACCCCCGCAAGGCCGACCAGATGGTCCGGGGCACCGTCGCCCTCCCGTCGGGCACCGGCAAGGACGTGCGGGTCGCCGTGTTCGCCACCGGCGACGCCGCCGAGGCGGCCCAGGCCGCGGGGGCCGACGTGGTCGGCTCCGACGACCTGGCCTCCCAGGTCGAGGGCGGGATGCTCGACTTCGACGTCGCCATCGCCACCCCCGACATGATGCCCACCGTCGGCCGCCTGGGCCGGGTGCTCGGCCCCCGGGGCCTGATGCCCAACCCCAAGACCGGCACCGTCACCACCGACGTCGGCAAGGCCGTCGCCGACTTCAAGGGCGGCAAGGTCGAGTACCGCACCGACCGCTATGGCAACGTCCACGTCCAGGTGGGCAAGGCCAGCTTCGAGCCCCCCGCCCTGCTGGCCAACGTGCGGGCCGTCATGGACGAGCTCCACCGGGCCAAGCCGGCCTCGTCCAAGGGCCGCTACCTCCGGCGCGTCGGCCTGGCCTCGACCATGGGCCCCGGCGTCAAGATCGACCCCACCCGCATCAAGCCCGAGGAGGACTGACCGCGGGCTGGACCCCGGGCTCGGGCGGCCGGTAGCGTGCCCGGGTTCAACTGATCGAGTCATCGCTCGCCGAAGACCTCTGGTGCGCCCCCGGGTGCTGAATGGACCGACGTCCGCCAGGTGAGGCGGGGGACCACGTCCCTCTCCCGGTGTTCGCGCCTGCATGGCGTCAACCGTGAGCGCCCCCCGGGGCGCCGACAGAGAGAGGAGGTGCCGTGGACGAACCCCGTGCTGACAAGGTCGCCGTCGTGACCGAGGTCGGCGAGCGCTTCGACGCCGCCGAGGCCGCCGTGCTCACCGAGTACCGCGGCCTGAACGTGGCCGCCATGGCCGAGCTCCGGGCCGCCCTGCGGACCGCCGGTGGCACCTACAAGATCTACAAGAACACGCTCGTGCGCCTCGCTGCCCGCGAGCGGGGCCTGGAGCTCGACGACCTCCTCACCGGCCCCACGGCCATCGCCTTCGTGGACGGTGACGTGGCCGGCGTGGCCAAGGCCATCCGCGACTACGCCCGCACCAACCCGGCGCTGGTGGTCAAGGGCGGCCTGCTGGGCAGCGCCGTCGTCGGCGCCGACGACATCACCGCCCTGGCCGACCTGCCCCCCCGCGACCAGATGCTGGCCCAGATCGCCGGCCTGTTCGCGGCCCCGATGCAGCAGATGGCGAGCCTGCTCGACGCCGTCCCCCGCAGCTTCAGCTACGCCCTGAACGCGCTGATCGAGGCCGGCGGCGCCCCCGGAGCCCCCACCGATGCGCCGGAGGCCGACGCCCCGGCCCCGGAGGCCTCCGCTCCGGAGGCCGCCGACGAGACCACCCCGGCCGAGGACTCGGCCACCGAGGCCCCCGCGGCCGACACCCCTGACACCCCACCGGCCGACGCCGGGACCGACACCCCGGCCGACGCGGCCGCAACTGAGGAGAACTGACCATGGCCACCCTTTCCACCGACGACATCCTCGATGCCATCGCCGGCATGACCGTGCTGGAGCTCTCGGAGCTGAAGAAGGCGTTCGAGGACCGCTTCGACGTGACCGCCGCCGCCCCCGTGGCCGTGGCCGCCGCCCCCGCCGGTGGCGGTGGCGACGCCGCCGCCGAGGAGCAGGACGAGTTCGACGTCGTGCTGACCGGGGCCGGCGAGAAGAAGGTCGGCGTCATCAAGGCCGTCCGCGGCCTCACCAACCTGGGCCTCAAGGAGGCCAAGGACCTCGTGGACAGCGCCCCCAAGGCCGTCCTCGAGAAGGTGGCCAAGGACGAGGCCCAGAAGGCCAAGGAGGCCCTCGAGGCCGAGGGCGCCAGCGTCGAGCTCAAGTAGTCGCTCCGGGTCGCTCGACCCGACAGCCGCCCCACGGGCGGGGCGTCCCCTGGTCACCCAGGCGACGCCCCGCCCGTGGCGCGCCCGGCGGGTGGGCGAGCGTGAGCCACCGTGGCGGGTGGCCCGGGCGCGGTCCCGCCCGCCCGGCGTCGATCCGCTGGCGGCGCCGATCGACGGTGGGGCCTTGCGCTGGTGACGGCGGTCTCGTCGGGGGGCGGGGGCGTGGAGTAGAACCGACCCCCGTGACGGGACCGGACGACGGTGAGCGCGACCGCCCGCCGTCCTGGGGGTGGGCGCTGGCGCTGGGCCTGGTGGCGGCCCTGCCCGCCGCCCTGGCCGGCTGGCGGGTGGTCCGCTGGGGCTGGGTGCCCGTCGGCGACCACGGGCTCATCGCCACCCGGGCCTACGACGTGCTCACCAGCCGCAGCCCCCAGCTGGGCCAGGCCAGCACCGTCACCGGCGACGGCCCCCTGGCCCGCAGCCCCGGGCCCATGGGGTACTGGGTCATCGCCCTGCCGGCCCGGCTCGGGCCCCTGTGGGCGCCCGCCGTCACCGCCGCCGCCGTGGCCGTGGCCTCGACCGTCGGGTCCGTCGTCCTGGCCTGGCGCCGGGCCGGCCCGGCCTTCGCCGCCCTGGTGGCCGTGGGGCTGGTGGTGGTGGCCCGGGCCATCGACCCCGTGCACCTGGCCGCCATCTGGAACCCGTCGCTGGGCCTGGCCCCCATGGTCCTGCTGTTCTTCCTGGGGTGGTCGGTGGGGGTGGGGGAGCGCCGCCTGTTCCCGGCGCTGGCCCTGGTCGGGTCGCTGCTGGGGCAGGTCCACCTGGGGGTGGCCGTGCCCGCCGCCGGCGTGGTCGCCCTGGCCACCGCGGCCGGCTTCGCCGGACCGGCCCTGGCCTGGGGGCGCGGTCGTCGCTCGGGATCCGCTCGCCCGGCCGGGGACCAGGGCCCGGAAGCGGGCCTCGCTGCGGAACGTCGCGGTCGCCGGTCCGGATCCGCTCGCCCGGCCGAGGTCCCGTCCGGGACGACCGGTCACTCTCCAGCGGCCGTCCGCCCTGGCGACGCCGGCGACACCGATCGGGCCACCGTCGACGGGAGCGCCGGATCCGTCGACGCGCCCCGGGGCGGGGCGGGGCGGTGGTTCCTGGCCGGCCTGGCCGTCTTCGGGGTGTGCTGGGCGCTGCCCGCCTTCCAGCAGCTGACCAACCGGCCCGGGAACCTCCAGGTCCTGCTCGGGTCGTCGGGCGAGGTGCCGAGCACCATGGGATGGGGGCCGGCGGCCCGCTTCGTGGCCGGGGCTGTGGGCCTCGTGCCCCGCTTCCTGGGCCCGGTGGAGACGCCGTTCGAGGTGGTGGCCGGCGTGCCCGGCTCGTGGAGCTCGCTGGCCGTGCTCTCGGCCGGCGCCCTCCTGCTGGTGCTGGTCGCCCTGGCGGCCCTGGCCGCCCGCCGCCGCGACCGGTCGACGCCGGTGGCCGCCGGGCTGCTGGTGGCCATGGGCCTGGGGGCGTGGGCGGCGGCGGCCCAGACCCCTGACGACCTCCGCATCCTGACCATCAGCTACTCGCTCCGGTGGCTGGTGGCCTGGGGCCTCCTGGTGTGGCTGGTGGCCGGGCTGGCCGGGGTGCGAGCCGTGGTCGAGGCCCGAGCCCCCGGTGCCGACGCCCACCAGGCGGGCCAGGGCCGGTCCCGGTCCCGGACGGTGGCCCTGCCGCCGTGGGTCGGCCCGGCCGGGCTGGTGGCGGCCATGGCCGTGGCGGTGGTCGTGGCCGTCGCCACCCCCACCGACGACTTCGAGCGGAGCCTCTACCGCCCGTTCGACCGCCTCGGCGACGCGGTGGTGGCCGAGGTGGAGCCCGGCCGGCCCTACCTGGTCGACGCCGTCGGCCTGCTGGAGGGCGAGGTGGCCCCGGCCATGACCTACCGGATCCGCCGGGCCGGGGGCGCGCCGGTGCTGGCCGGGGCGGTGGGCGAGGCCACGGGGACGGCCTACGTGCCGACCGGCGCCCGCTGCGCCGCCGTCTTCACCTTCCTCCCGGGCCGGGCCGGTGCTCCGATCCCGCCCGGCGGCCGGGTGCTGGTGGCGGTGACCACCCCGGCCAACTCGGCCATCCAGGTCGACGGCGTCACCGCCGTCCTGCGCCCCGACGACGGCCCCCCCTCCTGCTGACCCCGCTCCCGCCGCAGTCGATCCTTGACGTTCCGGGTGGGGACGCTTACCCTGCGCGGAACCTCGGGGCCGGCTCTGGCCGGTTCCCCTTCAGCGAGCACGGGTTGCTCTCGATGCGCGTCGACCCCTAGTGTGGTCCGTTGCCGTGACTGTCCGCCTCGTTCCCCCGTCCCTCGGCCTCGGGAACCAGCGCGCCAGCACGGCCCGCGCCGCGTGATCACCCCTCAGCTCCGAGGAGAGGCCTTGTCTGCCCGACCCACCATCCGGGACCGCTATTCCTTCGCGAACCTCGACGAGGTCTTGGAGCTCCCTGACCTCATCGCCATCCAGCGGACGTCGTTCGACTGGTTCCTGGCCAACGGCCTGGCCAACACCTTCCGGGACATCTCCCCCATCAAGGACTTCACCGAGACCCTCCAGCTCGAGCTGGAGTTCGATCCCGACGACGAGGACCTGCGCCCCGAGCCGAAGTTCACGGTGGAGGAGTGCAAAGAGAAGGACATGACCTACGCGGCGCCGATCTTCGTGCGCGCCCGGTTCATGAACCAGAACACCGGCGAGATCAAGGAGCAGACGGTGTTCATGGGGGACTTCCCCATGATGACGTCGAAGGGCACCTTCATCATCAACGGCACCGAGCGGGTCGTGGTGTCCCAGCTGGTCCGCTCGCCCGGCGTCATCTTCCAGCCCGGTGAGCGGTTCCGCCTCCGCAACCTGGCCAAGCACCAGCTCGTCACCGGCACCATCCACCCCTACCGGGGCGAGTGGATCGAGTTCGACGTCGAGCAGAAGCCCGGCAAGGACGTCACCGCCGGCACCCGGGTGGCCCGCAAGCGCCGCCTCAGCCTGTTCGTCCTCCTCCGGGCCCTGGGCTACGACGAGGAGCAGGCCCCCGGCTTCCTGGAGGCCTTCGTCCGCGAGTTCGACTTCCTCGAGGGCCAGTGGGAGAAGGACCGCGACCTGGCGCCCACCCAGGAAGAGGCGCTGATCGAGATCTACAAGCGGGCCCGCCCGGGCGAGCCCCCCTCGGCCGAGTCGGCCAAGGCCTACTTCCGCAACGCCTTCTTCGAGCCCCGCCGCTACGACCTCAGCCGCGTCGGCCGCTACAAGCTCAACCGCAAGCTGGGCCACGAGCTGGACTGGCTGGAGCAGACCTTCCCCATGCTGGAGCTGGACCGCCCGGTCCGCACCGCCGAGGTGGGCCCGGACGGCGACGACGCCCCGGACCAGTCGGTGCTGTCGCGCGGCGAGATCCTGGCCGCCACCACCTACCTCCTGCACCTGGTGAACGCCGAGCCCGGCTACCGGCTCGACGACCAGGACCACTTCGCCAACCGCCGCATCCGGTCGGTGGGCGAGCTGATCCAGAACCAGGTCCGCATCGGCCTGTCCCGCATGGAGCGGGTCGTGCGCGAGCGCATGACCACCCAGGACGTCGAGGCCATCACGCCGCAGACCCTGATCAACATCCGCCCGGTGGTGGCGGCGATCAAGGAGTTCTTCGGCACCAGCCAGCTGTCCCAGTTCATGGACCAGGTCAACCCTCTGTCGGGCCTGACCCACCGGCGCCGCCTCTCGGCCCTGGGGCCGGGTGGTCTGTCCCGGGAACGGGCCGGCTTCGAGGTCCGCGACGTCCACTTCAGCCACTACGGCCGGATGTGCCCGATCGAGACACCCGAAGGCCCCAACATCGGCCTCATCGGCGGCCTGTCGACGTTCGCCAGGGTCAACGAGTTCGGCTTCATCGAGAGCCCGTACCGCAAGGTCGTCAACGGCAAGGTCTCCGACGAGATCGTCTACATGGCGGCCGACGAGGAGGAGAACTACGTCGTCGCCCAGGCCAACACGCCGATCACCGCCGACGGCACGTTCCGTGACGAGCGGGTGCTCGTGCGCCGCTCGCCGCAGGCGGCCAGCCTCGAAGACCTCCGCAAGATGCTGGAAGCGGAG
>DASQKY010000036.1 GCA_035630295.1 Acidimicrobiales bacterium
GAACCCTCAGCATGTTGTTCAGACGTCGTCTTGTGCGTCCCGCGTCCTTTGAGTCGAAGGCGTTGGCCTTCGCTTTTGCCCCCCCCCCCCGGTAGATCCAGGGGCGCGATCCGCGGGGTCTGAGCGCCCCTGGCGGACGCGCGCCGGCGCCGGCCTGGTCGCCGCGCTCACCGCTCTGGTCCTGCTCCCGCTGGCGGTCACGTCACCAGCTGCCGCTGCTGCACCGGCCCCGGCCGTCGCCCCTGCCGCGGACGACACGCCGCACATCGAAGGTGCGCCCCGGGTGGCCCAAGAGCTCGACCTGCAACTGGTCGAGGGTGGAGGCCAGTTGCGCCTCCGTGGTTCCGAGGAGCCGTACCAGATCGAGAACCCGACCTCGATCACCGGCACCATCGACGCCCCCGACCCCGACACCGGCGGCGGCACCGGAGCGATCACCGCAGGGACGTTCACCACCCCGCAGGTGAGCATCGTCCAGTCCATCACCAGCCCGTTGGTGGCCGATGTCTACATCGACGCCGACTTCACCCAGACCATCCCCCAGAACCTCACTGGCACCGTCGATGAGAACGGCGTGGCCTCGGTGCGCATGGCCCTCACCGTCGACCTGCACGTCGATGTGGGTCGTGACCCGCTGATCCTCGACACCGACTGCACCGCCGGGCCCATCGACATCACCCTCTCCTCGATGGAGCCCTATGACCCGGTCACCGGTGAGGTCACGTTGGCTGACGGCAACTTCTCCATCCCCGATGCCGGCGGCCCCGACTGTGAGCCCAATGTGAAAGGGGCCATCAACGACCAGCTCGCCGGCCCCGGGCACGCCATCTCCCTGACGATGCAGGGCGACATCCCGTTGCCGCAGACCCAGAAGGACCCCACGCTCACCACCCTGGCTGTCGCACCCGAGGGCGGCGCTCAGGCGGGGGGTCCGGTGGACATGACCGCCACCGTGGCCCGAGGACCCGACGCGGTGTCGACCGAGGACCCGAGCGGTTTCGTGGACTTCCGTGCTGATGGGGAGATCTTGGGCACGGTGCCGGTGGCGCCGGATGGCACCGCGGTGTTCACCACCAGCGATCTGCCGGCTGGGACCCACGCTCTGACCGCCCGCTACGGCAGCGATGAGGTCTTCGGGTCCAGCACCTCGACGCCGGCAGCGTTCACGGTGTGGTCGAACCCGGCGCTCACCTGGGACCTGCCGGAGTTCGTGCAGCTGTTCGCGACTCCCACGGACTTCACCGTCGCCGCGTTGAACACCGGCTTCGGTGAGGACCTGGTCAACGTCCGCCTCGATGTGACCATCCAACGCGCCCAGGGCAACGGGCCCATCGGCCCGGTCAGTGGTTCCCCCCGCATCACCCTCGATCGCCTCGAGGGCCCCGCCGCCACCCCCGTGCCGCTCACCTTCACTGGGTCGGGGGTGAACCAGCGACTCGCCGGGTCGATCGGCGCCGGCACCGGCGTTCCCCTGGCTGAGGGAGCGTCGCTGACCGAAGCGTTGCGCCTGGGCTTCCCGAACGTGGGCACCGTGTCGCCCACGGCCTGCGGGGCCACCAACCGGCTCTGCCCCGGGCCGCTGCGCATCACCTTCACCCTGGTGCGCGTCGATCCCGGCACCGGGGCCGTCCAGGCCACCTTGGCCTCCTCCGCCGGTGACACGCTCATGACCGAGGCCACCCGGCGGACCAGCACCATCACCGCCGGCAACGCCGGCTTCCCACCGGTCATCCCGGCCACGCCGGCCGTCACGCCCCACACCGTGCGGGCCGGGAACAACATCAAGCTCAACGCGTTCAACGTGAACCCCGTGACGGCCGGCGTTTCCCCGTCGGGCACGGTGTCGTTCTTCATCGACAGTCAGCCGGTCGGCGTGTTGCCGTCCTTGGCGCCTCTGTCAGCGGGGTACCGGTTGGCCGTGCCGTGCTGTGTGAACAACAGCTACTCGATCCCGGTACCACCGACCACGACGCCAGGAACGCACAAGCTGACGGTGCGGTACTCGGGCAACTCGTTGCTCCAGCCGAGCTTCGCCGACTTCTCCTTCGAGGTCGCCCACCCGGTCGCGCCGGTCTATGAGTGTGAGCGCATCGGCCTGAACTTCGCCTATGTGGGGCGGGCCAACGTGGTGGCCAGCGCCTCGGTGCCCTCGGTTGCAGTGGCTGGCAAGGAGGTGACGCTGGTCCGTCCGGAGCTGCGGTTGCTGTTGGACCGCGGGCCCAGCATTCCCGGCTCCGGCATTGACGAGGTGTTCAGCATGTTCACCGAGTTGGAGGTGGTCTATGGCACGGGTGGCACTTCCAGCGCGGGGAGCGTGACCCGGACCAACAACACCCGCATGGACGCCGCGGGGGATCCGGATCAGGTGGCACAGTTCAACGGCCTGTCCATGGCGGTGACCCCGGAGGGGGAGCCTGGTGAGGTGGTGCCGATCACCATCGAGTCGTTCAAGGTCCACTTCGACGGCCCCGGCATGACCATGATCTGCAACCCCGTCGGTGACCCGATCACCCTGGGCCAGGTCACCGTGGCCGGCACCACCTTGTCGGTGTCACCGACCGGGACCGTGCGCGCCGGCACCCAGGTCACCCTCGATGCGGTGACTGCCCCGGCGCCGGGAGGCTTCGTGGAGTTCCTGGACGGGGCCACCACCATCGGCGTGGTCGACGTGAATGATCGGGGTGAGGCGTCGATGACCACCGCCGACCTTCCGGTCGGTGAGCGGTCCTTGACGGCCCGCTACCTGGGTGGGTTGACCGTGCCGGTCACCACGTCCGGGGCGGTGCCGTTGACGGTGATCGACGCCTTCGACTGCGCGGCGTTCACTCAGGCGGGCAACGCCGCGGTGGTGCGCCTCGTCTACCTGGAGCTGCTCGGGCGGTGCCCGGATCAGATCGGGTTCGATCACTGGACCGGTCGCCTGAACGGTGGGGCCTCCGCATCGAGCTTCGCGAGGTCGATCTCGGCCACCGACGAAGCGGTGGGTCGTGTCGTCGATGACGCCTACGAAACCATGCTGGGCCGCCCCGCCGACCCCTCGGGTCGAGCCTTCTGGATCGATCGTCTCCAGGCCAGCGGTCGCTATGACCAGTTGCTGGCCGATCTGGCCGCGTCGCCGGAGTTCTGGTCCAAGGCCGGAGCCACCAACACCGGGTTCGTGACCCGGGTCTATGACCGGCTCCTGGGCCGGACCCCCGACACCGCCGGCCTGAACCACTGGGTCGGCCGCCTCGACACCGGCACGTCACGCCGGGCGTTGGTGCTCACCCTGGCCAACCTGGACGAGCCGTTGGGTCGCCTGGTGGACGACGCCTACGACGAGATCCTGGGCCGGGCCCCGTTCGCGGCCGAACGCACCGACGGGATCACCTACCTGCGGGCGACCGGGTCCCGGTCGGGGCTGTATGCGCAGTTGATCGGCACCACCGAGTTCCACACCCGGGCCCAGGGTCACCCCAACCCCGAGGACTGACCTCGTAGGTCGCGGGCCCGCCCACCGGACAACCGGGGTGGGCGGGCCCGCCCGAGCGGTGTGCCCAACCTGCCCGGGCCGCCGCCGCGTCGAACGCCCGCGCCACCCCCCAGGCGCGGGCGTTCGTCGCGCTCCGCCGCAGAGATCCGCCTCGCGCAGTTTTGGCAAGGTTGGGGCTGACAAGGTGGCGATCGGCACGTCGACGCCCGGCAGGTGTTCGCGAAGCGTGCCATCCGTGTTGTCACTACATAGGGGGGAACCCTCAGCATGTTGTTCAGACGTCGTCTTGCGCGCGCGCCGTTCCGGGAGCCACGAGGCTTTGCCGCCACGTGTGCTCCCCTCTCATCAGGGGATCGGCCCGCTCGGCCTGGAGGCAGGGTGGGGTCGTCGCCGACCCGGTGGGCGGCTGCCCTGGTCGCCGCCCTCACCGCCCTGGTGCTCCTCCCGCTGGCGTCCCCGTCGCCGGTTGCGGGTGCTGCCCCTCTCACGGGCGGTGCGCCCACTGCTCCCGCGGGCCAGCCTCGGGTGGCTCAGGATCTCGACCTGCAGCTGGTCGAAGGAGGCGGGCAGCTCTCCCTGCGAGGCTCCGAGGAGCCGTACCAGATCCAGAACCCGACCTCGATCACCGGGACCATCGACGCCCCGGATCCGGACACCGGTGGCGGCACCGGGGCGATCACGGCGGGGACGTTCACGACGCCTCGGGTGAGCATCGTTCAGCCCATCGTCACCCCGGTGGTGGCGGATGTGTACATCGACGCCGACTTCACCCAGGCCGCGCCCCAGAACCTGACCGGGACGGTGGATGAGAGCGGCGTGGTGTCGGTGCGGATGGCCCTGACGGTGGACCTGCACGTCGAGGTCGGTCGGCCGAACCCGATCATCGTCGCTGACTGCATCGCCGGGCCCATCGACATCACGCTCTCCTCGATCGAGCCCTATGACCCGGTCACCGGTGAGATCACCCTGGCCGATGGCAACTTCTCCATCCCCAACGTGGATGGCCCCTCCTGTGAGAGCAACGTGAAGAGCGCGGTCAACGAGCAGCTCGGCGGGCCCGGGCACGCCATCTCCCTGACCATGCACGGTGACATCCCGCTCCCGCAGACCCTCAAGGACCCCACCGTCACGGCCCTGGCCGTGACCCCCGAGGGTGGGCTCCAGGCCGGCGGGGCGGTGACCATGACCGCCACCGTGGCCCGAGGTCCCGACGCCATCTCGACGGAGGACCCGACCGGGTTCGTGGACTTCCGCGACGGCAACCAGATCCTGGGCACCGTGCCCATTGCCCCTGACGGCACCGCCACCTTCACCACCAGCGACCTCTCGGCCGGGACCCACACCCTCACCGCCCGCTACGGCGGAGACGAGATCTTCGGGTCCAGCACCTCCGCACCAGCCGCGTTCACGGTGTGGTCCAACCCGGCGCTCACCTGGGACCTCCCACAGTTCGTGCAGATCGCCGGGGCTCCCACCGACTTCACCGTCGCCGCGTTGAACACCGGCTTCGGTGAGGACCTGGCCAATGTCCGCCTCGACGTCGCCATCCAACGCGCCCAAGGCACCGGGCCCATCGGGCCGCTCTCCAACGGTGACCAGCGCATCACCCTCGACCGCGTCGAGGGCCTCACCGCCACCCCCGTGCCACTCACCTTCACCGGCTCCTCGTCGAACCAGCGACTGTCCGGGTCGATCGGCGCCGGCACCGGCGTCCCCCTGACCGAGAGAGCTTCATTGACCGAGGCGCTACGCCTCGGCCTCCCCGCCGTGGGCACCGTGTCGGCCACCGCCTGCGGGGCGACCAACCGACTCTGCCCCGGCCCGCTGCGCATCACCTTCACCCTGGTGCGCGTCGACCCCGGCACCGGCGCCATCCAGGCCACCCTCGCCTCCTCCGCCGGTCAGACCCTCATGACCGAAGCCACCCGCCGGGCCTCCACCATCACCGCCGGCAACGCCGGCATCCCCAACCCCAACCCCGCCCTCCCTCCCATCGTGCCGCCGACGCCGGCCATCGCACCCCACACGGTGCGAGCCGGGAACAACGTCAAGCTCAACGCACTGGTCGTGAAGCCCCCGACCAGCCTGAACCTGGCCGGCGTTACCCCGACGGGCACGGTGTCGTTCCTCATCGATGGCCAACCGGTGGGTGTGTTGCCGGCCAAGGCCCCCGTGTCTGCGGGATACCAGTTGGCGGTGCCGTACGGCAGCAACAACTCGTACTCGATCCCGGTGCCGGCCACCACCAACGTGGGGACGCACACTGTGACGTTGCGGTACTCGGGCGATTCGTTGTTCCAGCCCAACCTGGCCAGCTACCCGTTCGAGGTCACCCACCGGCTCGCCCCGGTCTACGAGTGCGAACGACCGGGCCTGGGCTTCACGTATGTGGGCCGGGCCAACGTGGTGGCCAGCGCCTCGGTGCCCTCGGTGGTGGCCGCCGGTGACGAGGTGACGATGGCCCACCCGGAGCTGCGTCTGTTGCTGGACCGCGGTCCCAGCACCGGCGGCGGCTCGGGCCTCGATGAGGTGATCAACAACTTCACCGGCTTGGAGATCGCCTACAGCACGGGCGGCACGTCCTCGGCCACGGGAGTGGTCCGCACCAACACCACTCGCATGGACGCGGCCGGCGATCCCGACCAGGTGGTCGAGTTCCAAGGCCTCGCCATGATCATCCAGCCCGAGGGGGAGCCTGGTGAGGTGGTGCCGATCACCATCGAGTCGTTCAAGGTCCACTTCGACGGCATCGGCCTGACCATGATCTGCAACCCGGTCGGTGACCCGGTCACCCTGGGCCAGGTCACCGTGGCCGGCACCACGTTGTCGGTGGCGCCGACGGGGACTGTGCGCGCCGGTACCCAGGTCACCCTCGACGCGGTGACCGGGCCGGTGAGCTCGTCGGGCGGGGTGGTCGAGTTCCTCGATGGGACCACCACCATCGGTGTGGCCAACGTGAACGATCGGGGTGAGGCCTCGATGACCACCACCGGACTCCCGGTGGGTGAGCGGTCCTTGACCGCCCGCTACCTGGGTGGGCTGACGGTGCCGATCACCACCTCGGAGGCCGTGCCGCTCACCGTGATCGACACCTTCGACTGTGCGGCGTTCACCCAGGCGGGCAACGCCGCGGTGGTGCGCCTGGTGTATCTGGAGCTGCTGGGGCGGTGCCCGGATCAGGCCGGGTTCGATCACTGGGCCGGCCGCCTCGATGGTGGGGCCTCGGCCTCGACGTTCGCCAGGTCGATCTCGGCCACTGACGAAGCCGTCGGGCGTGTCGTCGATGACGCCTACCAGACCATGCTGGGCCGCCCCGCCGATCCCTCGGGTCGAGCCTTCTGGGTCGATCGTCTCCAGGCCAGCGGTCGCTACGACCAGTTGCTGGCCGATCTGGCCGCGTCGCCGGAGTTCTGGACCAAGGCCGGCGCCACCAACACCGGGTTCGTGACCCGGGTCTATGACCGGCTCCTGGGCCGGGCCCCCGACACCGCGGGCCTGAACCACTGGGTCGGCCGCCTCGACGCCGGGACGTCCCGGCGGGCGTTGGTGCTCACCCTGGCCAACCTGGACGAGCCGTTGGGTCGCCTGGTGGTCGACGCCTACGACGAGATCCTGGGCCGGGCCCCGTTCGCGGCCGAACGCACCGACGGGATCGCCTACCTGCGGGCGACCGGTTCGCGCTCAGGGCTCTACGCCCAGCTCATCGGCACCACCGAGTTCCACACCCGGGCCCAGAGCTACCCCAACCCCGAGGACTGACCGCCCCCGAGGTCAGCTGATCGCGGGCCGCCCACCGTCACCCGGTGGGCGGCCTGCCGTCGGTGGCCCCGCTGACGGGCTCAGAACGCTGGCGCCGGGCTCAGTAGCGCTCGCGGCGGACCTTGACCCGGCGGCCCCGGAGGGTCGTGTTCTGGAGGCCGTCGATGACCTCGTCGACCTTGCCCGAGGGCACCTCGACCAGGGAGAAGCGCTCCTGGATGTCGATGTGGCCGATGTCGCGGCCGGTCAGGCTGGTCTCGCCGGCGATGGCCCCGACCAGGTCACCGGGCCGGACCCGGCCCTCGCGGCCCGCCCCCACGAACAGGCGGGTCATGCCCTCCGCCGGCCCCGACTGGGTGCGGGCCGTCCGCTCCCGGGGCCCGGGGCCCCGCTCGGCGGCGCCGCCGGCCCGGGCCGGGCGACCGTGCTCGCGACCGTCGCCACCCCGGTCCCCGGGCCGGTCCGGGCGGGCCGGCCGGTCCTCGCGGAGGGTGACCCGCGGGATGTCCTGCTCGTCGTCGCCCCCGGCCCCGGCGGTGGCCTCGTGGGCCATCTTCACCGCGGCCAGGGCGATCTCCATCAGGTCGTGCTCGTCGCTGAGGGACTCGACCACCACCCGCACGTGGTCCAGGTCGTCGTCGGCCAGCAGGTCCTCCAGGGCGTCACGGGTGAGCTGCAGGCGCCGGGTGCGGAGGTCGGCGACGGTCGGCACCTGGGCCGAGGCGATGGCCTGCTTGGTGGCCCGCTCGATGGTCTTGAGCATCCGGTGCTCCCGGGGGTCGACCAGGGTGATGGCCACCCCCTCCCGGCCGGCCCGGCCCACCCGCCCGATGCGGTGCACGTAGGCCTCGGGCGCCGAGGGCACGTCGTAGTTGACCACGTGGGTGAGCTGGTCCACGTCCAGGCCCCGGGCGGCCACGTCGGTGGCCACCAGCAGGTCGGCGGTGCCGCCCCGCAGGCGGTTCATCACCCGGTCGCGCTGCTCCTGGCCCATGCCCCCGTGGAGGGCCTCGGCCCGGTAGCCCCGCCCGTTCAGGGTCTCGGTGAGCTGGTCGACCTCGGCCCGGGTCCGGCAGAAGACGAGGGCCGCGGTCGGGGCCTCGACGTCCAGGATGCGGCCCAGGGCGGTGGCCTTGTGGGGCCGGCGGACCAGGTAGGCCACCTGGCGGACCCGGGGGGCCTGGCCCGGTGCCGTGGCCTCCCGGCCCATCTCCAGGCGGACGGGGTCGCGGAGGTGGCGGCGGGCGATGGCCCCGATGCGGGGGGGCATGGTGGCCGAGAACAGGACGGTCTGGCGCCCGTCGGGGGCCCGGTCGAGGATGGACTCGATGTCCTCGGCGAAGCCCATGTCGAGCATCTCGTCGGCCTCGTCCAGCACCACGGTGGCCAGGGCGTCGAGCCGCAGGGAGCCCCGCTCGAGGTGGTCGATGGCCCGGCCCGGGGTGGCCACCACCACGTCCACGCCGTCATGCAGGGCTCGGAGCTGGCGGAAGATGGGCTGGCCCCCGTAGATGGGCAGCACCCGGGCCCCGAGGGCCCGCCCGTAGCGGTGGACGGCCTCGGACACCTGCACGGCCAGCTCCCGGGTGGGCACCAGGACCAGGGCGGAGGGGGCCGGCCCACGGTCGCCGCCGCCCAGGCGCTGGAGGAGGGGAAGGGCGAAGGCCGCCGTCTTGCCGGTGCCGGTGGCGGCCTGGCCCAACAGGTCCCGGCCGCCGATCACCGGAGGGATGGCCTCGCGCTGGATGGGCGTCGGCTCCTCGTAGCCCAGACCGGCCAGGGTCTCGATCAGCTCGGGTCGGAGGCCCAGGTCGGTGAAGGCCGGCCCGGCGTCCTCCCCCGGGTCGGACGGGGCCCCGGCGTGAGCGTCGGGCTCAGCTCGGGCCGTCCCGTCGGCCGAGGCCTCGGGCGGGATCGTCTCACCGGCCGGGGGCTCGGGCGGGGCCTCGGGCGGCATCGTCTCGTCGGCGTCGGGCGCGCCGGTGGCGTCGGGGGTGTCGATCGTTCGCTCCTCGGGGCGGGCGCGGCCACCAGGCCGGGCCCAGGGCTCTCACCGGCGGTGAGGGGGCGCTCCAGCGTACGGCCCGTGGCCCTCCGACCACCCGATCGGCGGTGGGCGGGGGCGCGCCGGGCACACTGGTCGGGTGGTGGTGGCGCGCGTCAGTGTGGTCGAGGTCCTCATCATCGGCGCGCTGCTGGTGGTGGTGCTGGCCGCGGGAACCATCGCCGTCCGGAACCGGCGCCCGCCGCCCTGACGGCCCGGGCTGCCGGGGGGTCGGCGTTCAGCCGGCGACGCGCTCGAAGATCAGGATGGTGTTGCCGCCCTCCTGGAACGCCTGGGCCAGGCGCCAGCCCTCGGCCCCGCGCTTGTTGAGGGTCGAGGACAGCGAGCGCATGTTGATGCTGCCCTTGTTGACGTCGGTGTCGTACTCGTACCTCGGCATGGCGCACCCGATCATCCGTGAGGCGGTGAAGGGAGCGGACAGTACCCGGCGCGCCACGGCCGGGCCGGCCGTCGGCGGGGCCCTCGCCGGCCGCTCCGCTCGGCGGCCCGCCCGAGCCGCCCGGGCCGGGGTCGCGTGCCCTCGCCGGCGCCGGGATCGTCACCCGATCGACACATGGGTGGGGGTGTGCGAGCCTGGGCCCGGGTCGCGGGCGGCGACGAGGACAGGAGACGGAGCGTGCGTGCACGACGACGGATGGCGGTGGCCGGCGCCCTGGCGGTCCTGGCCGCCACCGCGCCCACGCCGGCCGGCGGCGCCCCCACCGGGCCCGCCCCGCGGGTGGTCGAGGCCACCACCACCCCCACCCCCACCGGGGAGCTGCGCTCCCAGACCATCACCCTCACCGACGGGCGGGCCCGGGCCGGGGCCCCCGCCGCGGGCTGGACCACCGAGGTGGACGTGGCCCCGGGCACCCAGATGGTCGGCGTCTCGTGGCGGGGCCCGGCCGATGTCGAGGTCGAGATCCGGGGCCGGTCCGGCTCCGGCCCGTGGACCGACTGGGCCGGCCTCCACGCCGACCTCCCCGACGCCGAGGGCACCGGCCGTCTCGGCGCCGGCCCGGCCTGGCTGGGCCGCGCCGGGGTCGACACCGTCGCCGTCCGCGTCGTGCACGGCGAGCCCACCGACCTGCAGCTGGAGGCCATGGCCCACGAGGGCTCCGCCGGCACGGCCCGGGCCGCCCTCGACGTGGCGGCCACGCCGGCCGGGGGGCCGCCCATCCACACCCGGGCCGAGTGGGCGCCCGGCGGCTGGCAGGGGTGGCGCTCGGGCTGCACGGCGGCGCCGGCGGTGATGGACCAGCTCCGCTTCGCCGTGGTCCACCACACGGTCAGCTCCAACACCTACGGGCCCGGCGACGTGCCCGGCCTGCTGGCCGGCATGTACCGGTTCCACACCCAGACCAACGGGTGGTGCGACATCGCCTACACGTTCTTCGTCGACCGCTTCGGGGGCGTGTGGCAGGGCCGCAGCGGCAGCCTCCACGACCCGGTCATGGGCGGCCACGCCAAGGGCTTCAACACCGACAGCGTCGGCGTGGCCCTGCTCGGCCAGCACCAACCCGGCGCCTCGCCCCCGGCCACCGCCCCCTCGGGGGCGGCCATGGTCGCCCTGCGCGACCTGCTGGCCTGGAAGCTGTCCATCCACGACGTCGACCCCCGGGCCACCATCGCCATCACCAGCCGGGGCAGCCCCAAGTACGCCGCGGGCCGGGTGGTGCACCTCCCCACCATCCAGGGCCACCGCGACTCGGGGCTCACCTCGTGCCCGGGCGACCTGACCTACGCCCGCCTGGCCCAGCTCCGCTCCGACGTGGCCGGGCGCATCGCCTCGACCGCGGCCCCCAGCCGGTGGGCGCCGGCGTCCACCGGCCTGCGGTTCTTCGACCGGGTCCGCGACGACGCCGCCGGCCGTGACGTGCGCTCCAGCGCCGCGGCCCGCGACGCCAGCCTGGTGGTCCGGGCCGGGTACCCCCGCGACAACGTCGTCCACGACCTCGTCTTCGCCCCCGGCACCGACGCCCGGATCGGCATGGTCGACCGCATCTACCGGGCCGCCTTCACCCGGCCCCCCGACGCCCCGGGCCTGGCCTACTGGGTGAGCCAGCGCGACCGCGGGCGATCGGTCCGCTGGTTCGCGGCCGCCTTCAGCGCCACGCCGGAGTTCCGGGCCCGCTACGACGCCCTCGGCGACGCCGCCTACGTGGAGGAGCTGTACCGCAACGTGCTGGGCCGGGGAGCCGATGCCTCCGGCCTGCAGTACTGGACCCGGCGCCTGGCCTCGGGCACCACCCGGGCCGAGGTCCTGACCCTGTTCTCCGAGTCGCCGGAGCACATCTGGATCACCCACGCCGTGACCAGCGTGACCCGGGCCTGGTTCTCCCTGCTGCGCCGGGGCCCGGCCCGAGCCGACTGGACCTACTGGACCCAGCGCTTCGGGGCCGGCGACGACAACCACGACATGGTGCGCGCCATCGTCCACAGCCCCGAGTACGCCCGAGGCGCTTAGCGACGCCGGGACGCGACCTGCCTCGCGCCGTCACCGATCGGGCGACGGCACGTCCGTAGCATGGCCCCGTGCTCCCCGACGGGCCCCGCCAGGGGCGGCTCATCCGCTCCGCCACCAAGCGACGGCGCCAGCAGCGCAGCCTCGCCGTGGTCCTGGTGCTGTCGCTGCTCGGCTTCGCCTGCGTCAACGAGCGGGTGACCGGTGCCGGCATCGTCGGCGACCGCGGCTCGTCGTCCACCGGCGACGACGACGGGGAGGCGGCGGCCGGCCCCGACGGCGGCCCCTCCTCCGCCCCGGCCCCCGGCCCCGACGGCCCCACCGCCAACGAGTCCGGCTACGACGGGTGGGTCGACCCCGCCTCGTCGGGCAACCCGTGGACCACCGAGGTGTCGGGCCTGCTCACCTTCCGGGGCAACCCGACCCGCTCCTACTACGGCTCCGGCCCCATGCCCACCGCCCCCGAGGTGCTCTGGAGCGTCCCCGGCGAGGGCGGCTTCTGCGGCGAGTCGGCGGTGGGCGGCCAGTCGAAGACCTGGTGCGGCACCGGGTGGACGGGCCAGCCCTCGGTGTGGGAGGACGGCGACACGACCTGGGTGGGGTTCGGGGCCTACGACAAGAACGTCCACTTCCTGGACGCCACCGACGGCA
The DNA here is from genome assembly GCA_035630295.1 of Acidimicrobiales bacterium. Taxonomy (NCBI): domain Bacteria; kingdom Bacillati; phylum Actinomycetota; class Acidimicrobiia; order Acidimicrobiales; species Acidimicrobiales bacterium. The sequence continues at coordinate 12,391 of DASQKY010000036.1, forward strand.
CCGACCTGATCGAGCCCTTCGACATCGGCGACATCGTCAAGGGGTCGGTCACCCGCGACCCCGACGGCTTCCCCCTGCTCTACAGCGGCAGCCGGGCCGACTTCCACGTCATCGCCACCGACCGCCCGGCGGCCGAGAGCCTGTGGAGCATGAACGCCGAGGACGTCTCGCCCACCAAGTGGAACGACGACTGGGACAGCTCCCCCCTCGTCATCGACGACTACCTGTTCGAAGGGGGCGAGAACGGCCAGTGGTACGTCATCAAGCTCAACCGGGGCCGGGACGCCGAGGGCCTGGTCACCGTGGACCCCGAGATCGTGTTCCACGCCCCGGGCTGGGACGAGGAGCTGACCGCCGACCTGTCCGGCTCGGGCAGCCGCCAGGACGACGTGTCCATCGAGGACTCGCTGGCCATCTCGGGCGACACCGTCTACTTCACCAACTCCGGCGGGCTGGTCCAGGGCTGGGACATCGGCGGGCTGGCCGACGGCGAGGAGCCCCGGCGCACCTTCCGGTTCTGGACCGGTGACGACACCGACGCCTCCATCGTGGTCGACGAGGAGGGGATGCTCTACGTGGCCCAGGAGGTGGACCGCAGCTCCAGCGCCGAGCGCAACGCCGAGGTCGGCCAGCTCATCAAGCTCGACCCCACCCGGCCCGACGATCCGCTGGTGTGGTCGGTGGCCGACGACGGGGGCATGTGGGCCACGCCGGCCATCGCCGGCGGGGTGGTCATCGCCCCCACCGACGGCGGGCGCATCGTGGGCGTCGACCGGGAGACGGGCGAGGTCCTGTGGGAGAAGGACCTGCCCGGCCCCACCTGGTCGTCCCCGGTGGTGGTGGACGACGTGTGGGTCCAGGGCGACTGCAACGGGGTGCTCCACGGCTTCGACCTGTCGGACCCCAGGGTCGAGCCACCCGAGCTGTGGGCGGTGGAGCTGGAGGGCTGCGTGGAGTCCACCCCCGCGGTGTGGGACGGCCGGATCTACGTCGGCGCCCGCGGCGGCAAGTTCTACGCGCTGGGCGATCCCTGACCGGCTCATGGTGGGCCACGGCCCGCCGATGAGGGTTCCATGGTTCGCACCGGCGGTCGCCGCAGCGCGTGGCGCCCCCTGGCCCTCCTCCTCGCCCTCGGCGTGGCGGCCGGCTGCTCGCAGGTGAGCGCGGGCCCGTCCCAGGCCCAGTACGCCGTGGCCGCCGACCAGGTCTGCACCGCCCACGAGGGTGAGGTCGACGAGATCGTCGAGGAGCAGGAGGCCGCCCCCGACCCCAGCCGCAGCGAACGGTGGGTCCGGGCCGAGCTCGTGCCGGAGTACCGGAAGATGACCCGGTCCCTGCAGGGCATCCGCCCCCCCGAGGGCGACGAGACCTATCTGGCCGGCCTGTACGCCGATCTGGACCACCAGGTCGACCTGCTCCACGCCAGCCCCGGCCGGGGCCGGGCCCTGGTCAGCGAGGACGAAGACCTGCGCCGCCGGTTCTCCAGCTACGGCATGAAGGTGTGCGGGCGGGTCTGATCCGGCCCCGCGGGTAGCGTTGCCGACCGTCCTGTTCGGCACCCGAGGAGACCACCGTGCCCGCCACCGTCCTTGTCGGCACCCAGTGGGGTGACGAGGGCAAGGGAAGGTTCACCGACCTCGTCGCCAAGGAGGCGTCGATGGTGGTCCGCTACCAGGGCGGCCACAACGCCGGCCACACGCTGGTGGTCGACGGTGAGCAGTACGCCCTGCAGCTCCTGCCCAGCGGGATCCTCTACGACCACATCACCCCCGTCATCGGCAACGGCGTGGTGGTCGACCCCAAGGTCCTGTTGGCCGAGATGGACACCTTCGCCCGCCGGGGCGTGGACGTGTCCCGGCTCAAGGTGAGCGGCAACGCCCACCTGATCCTGCCCTTCCACCAGGAGATCGACCGACTCACCGAGCGGCGCCTGGGCCGCTCCAAGCTCGGCACCACCAAGCGGGGCATCGGGCCGGCCTACGCCGACAAGTCGTCCCGGGTGGGCCTGCGGGTGCAGGACCTCCTCGACGCCAAGATCTTCCGGGCCAAGCTCGAGGCCCTGGCCAAGGAGAAGAACCAGGTCCTGGCCAAGGTGTTCAACCAGCTCCCCCTGGACGTGGACGAGATCGCCCAGCAGTACCTGGACGAGTACCGGCCCCGCCTCGAGGACCACATCGCCGACACCGTGAACCTGGTCCACGACGCCCTGGAGGCCGGCCAGCACGTGCTCTTCGAGGGGGCCCAGGCCACCTTCCTCGACCTGGACCACGGCACCTATCCGTTCGTCACCTCGTCCAACCCGGTGGCCGGCGGCGTGTGCACCGGGGCCGGGGTCGGCCCCCGCTACATCGACCGGGTGATCGGCGTGGCCAAGGCGTACGTCACCCGGGTGGGCACCGGCCCGTTCCCCACCGAGCTGGCCATGAGCTACGACGCGGTGGGGGCCAAGGACCGCGACGGCGCCTCCGAGGAGGAGATCCGCCTGGGCGACCACTTCGTGGACGTGGGCCGCGAGTACGGCGTCAACACCGGCCGCCGGCGCCGGCCGGGCTGGTTCGACGCGGTGATGCTCCGCCACGCCGTGCGGCTCAACTCCCTCTCCGAGCTGGCCGTGACCAAGCTCGACATCCTCGACACCCTGGACACGGTGAAGGTGTGCGTGGCCTACGAGGTGGGGGGCAAGCGGGTCACCACCCTGCCGTACCACCAGAGCGACCTCCACGCCGCGGTGCCGGTGTACGAGGAGATGCCGGGCTGGGGGACCGACCTCTCGTCGGTGACCGAGCCGGGCGGCCTGCCGCCGGAGGCCTCGGCCTACCTGGACCGGCTGGAGTCCGAGGTCGGGGTGCCGGTCACCCTGGTCGGCACCGGCCCGGGCCGGGCCCAGTACGTCCACCGCCGGGACGGCTGACGGTGACCGTCGTGGATGTCGCCGCCCGCACGTCGGTAGAGAGCCGTCGGCCCGGACCGGGAAAGGCACCGTGAAGGTCTGCGTGGTGGGCTCCGGAGGGCGGGAGCACGGCCTGGCCCTGGCCCTGGGCCGGACCGCCGAGGTGGTGGTGACCCCGGGAAACCCGGGCATCCCCGGCTCGGTGGCCGCTCCGCCCGAGGAGGTGGAGGCCGACCTGTACGTCATCGGGCCCGAGCAGCCCCTGGTCGACGGCCTGGCCGACCGGCTCCGGGCCGCCGGGCGACGGGTCTTCGGCCCCGGCGCCGACGGGGCCCGCCTGGAGGGCTCCAAGGCCTACATGAAGGACGTCGTCCACGCCGCCGGGGTCCCGACCGCCCGCTACGGCACCTTCCGCGACGTCGAGCCGGCCCTGGCCTTCCTGCGCACCCTGCCCGGCCTGTACGTGGTGAAGACCGACGGCCTGGCCGCCGGCAAGGGCGTGCTGGTCACCGAGTCGCTGGACGAGGCGGCCGACGACGTGCGCGACAAGCTGTCGGGGTCGTCGTTCGGCGACGCCGGGCGCACCGTGGTCATCGAGGAGGGGCTCACCGGCCCCGAGGCGTCGGTGTTCGTGCTCTGCGACGGGACCCGGGCCGTCGCCCTCCCGCCGGCCCAGGACTTCAAGCGCGTCGGTGACGGCGACAGCGGCCCCAACACCGGCGGCATGGGGGCGTGGTCCCCGGTCCCGTTCGACCGCGCCGGCCTGGGCGACGAGGTGGTCGAGCGCTTCGTCGCCCCCACCCTGTCCGCCCTGAGGGCCGACGGCGTCGACTACCGGGGCGTGCTCTACGCCGGGCTGATGCTCACCCCCGACGGCCCCAAGCTGATCGAGTACAACGTCCGCTTCGGCGACCCCGACAGCCAGGTCGTCCTGCTCCGCCTGACCTCGGACCTGGCCGACCTGCTGGGGGCGGCGGCCGACGGCGACCTGCCCGCCGGCGGCCCGGTGGGCGTGGCCGACGACACCCTCGTCCTGGTGGTGGCGGCCAGCGAGGGTTACCCGACCTCGCCCCGCACCGGCGACGTGATCGACGGCCTCGACGCGGCCCGCGCCGTGCCCGGGGCCGAGGTCCTGTGCGCCGGGGTGGCCGCGGCGGCCGACGGCCACCTGGTGACGGCGGGCGGCCGGGTGCTCGACGTGGTCGGCCGGGGCCCCGACGCCGCCGCCGCCCGGGCCATCGCGTACGAGGCCATGGCCTGCATCTCCTGGCCCGGCCTGCACCACCGCACCGACATCGCTGCTCCCGCCTGACGCCGACCCGTCCCGCCTGCGGGTCGGCCCGCTCGGGTCGCCGGGCCCTCGCGCCACCGGGTGGCGGGTGGGCAGGGGCCCCGCCTACGGTCCGGCCATGAGCCAGTACAAGGTCGCCGTGCTGATGGGATCACCCAACGACGGCAAGAAGATGGCCCCGGCGTGGGAGACCCTGGCCCAGTTCGGCGTCGAGGCCGACGTCCGGGTCCTCTCCGCCCACCGCAACCCGGCCGAGGTGGCCGCCCTGGCCTCCACCGCCCGCGACGAGGGCTACGCCGCCTTCATCTGCGGAGCGGGCATGGCCGCCCACCTGGCCGGCGTGGTCGCCGCCCACACCACCCTGCCGGTCGTCGGCGTGCCCCTCTCGGGCGGCGCCCTCAACGGCGTCGACGCGCTCTACAGCACGGTGCAGATGCCCCGGGGCATGCCGGTGGCCACCGTGGCCGTCGACGGCTCGCTCAACGCCGCCCTGCTGGTGGTGGAGATGCTGGCCATCACCGACGGCGACCTGGCCGCCGCGGTGGCCGCCGATCGTGCGGCCCGGGCCGAGGCCAACGCCGGCCCCCCCGCCACCTGAGCCGGTCCGCCCCGCCACGCGGCGGCGGGGGCAGGAGGCGGCCGCTCAGGGCGACGGGCGCAGCCGGCGGAAGCGCGAGCGGCGGGACGGCTCGGCGTCGTCCCGCCCGGCGGCCGGCGCGGCCCGGTGGAGGGCGGCGGCCGAGGCCGCGCTGAGCGGGCCGTCCACGTCGTCGCGGGTCTGGCGCTCCAGCTTGCGGATCTCCCGCTCCGACCGCACCGGCGCCCGGGACGCGGTGGTGCGCACCCCGCCCCGGCCGATGGCGCAGTCGACGCACAGGGCGGCCTTGCGCGGCCCCCAGGGCGTGACGATGCACTGGTCGCAGAGCCAGTGGCCGCAGTCCCGGCACACCCGCTCGGCCCGCTCGAACGGGTGGTGCACGCAGCACTCGCCGTCGGCCGGCGACGGCTGGTGGGGGCGGCGGGGGCTCATACCGTCCTTGGATCGGCCGCAGGCCAGGAGCCGTGAGCGTTCCCGGGTCGGCGAGGTCCCGACGGCCGGAGGCGGATCGGGGCCCCGGGGTAGCATCGGGCGGTGACGAGCGCCCTCCCGAACGTCCTGGCCCAGCGCTACGCCAGCCCCGAGATGGTGGCCATCTGGGCGCCGGAGGCCAAGGTCGTCCAGGAGCGCCGCCTGTGGCTGGCCGTGCTCCGGGCCCAGGCCGAGCTGGGCGTGGCCGTCCCGCCGGGGGCCATCGCGGCTTACGAGGGAGTGGTCGACCAGGTCGACCTGGCCTCCATCGCGGCCCGGGAGCAGGTGACCCGCCACGACGTGAAGGCCCGCATCGAGGAGTTCTCGACCCTGGCCGGCCACCAGGCCATCCACGCCGGGATGACGTCGCGGGACCTCACCGAGAACGTCGAGCAGCTCCAGGTCCGAGACGGCCTCCGCCTGGTGCGGCGCCGGGTGGTGGCCCTGCTGGCCCGCCTGGCGGCCCGGGCCGCCGAGCACGAGGCCCTGGTGCTCACCGGGCGCAGCCACAACGTGCCGGCCCAGGCCACCACGCTGGGCAAGCGCTTCGCCAACGCCGGTCAGGAGCTCCTCGTCGCCCTCGGCCGCCTGGACGACCTGCTGGCCCGCTACCCCCTGCGCGGCATCAAGGGCCCGGTCGGCACCCAGCAGGACATGCTGGACCTGCTGGGCGGCGACGACGCCGTCGACCACCTGGAGGCCGCGGTGGCCGCCGAGCTGGGCTTCGACCGGGTCCTCACCAACGTGGGCCAGGTCTACCCCCGCTCGCTGGACCTGGACGTGGTCTCGGCCCTGGTCCAAGTGGCGTCCGGGCCCACCAGCCTGGCCACCACCATCCGCCTCATGGCCGGCCAGGAGCTGGTCACCGAGGGGTTCAAGCCCGGCCAGGTCGGCTCGTCGGCCATGCCCCACAAGATGAACACCCGCTCCACCGAGCGGATCTGCGGGCTGAAGGTCATCCTCGGCGGCCACCTGGCCATGGTCACGGCCCTGGCCGGCGACCAGTGGAACGAGGGCGACGTCAGCTGCTCGGTGGTCCGCCGGATCGCCCTGCCCGACGCCTTCTACGCCCTCGACGGGCTGATCGAGACCACCCTCACCGTGCTCGACGAGTTCGGCGCCTTCCCCGCCGTGGTCGAGCGCGAGCTCCACCGCTACCTGCCCTTCCTCACCACCACCAAGGTGCTGATGGCCGCGGTGCGCGCCGGCGTCGGCCGCGAGGTGGCCCACGAGGCCATCAAGGATCACGCCGTGGCCGTCGCCCTGGAGATGCGGGAGAAGGGCGCCGAGCGCAACGACCTGCTCGACCGGCTGGCCGGCGACGAGCGTCTCGGCCTCGACGCCGCGGCCATCGCCGGCATCGTGGCCGACCCCCTGGAGTTCGTGGGCCGGGCCCCGGCCCAGACCGCCGCCTTCGTGGCCGAGGTCGACCGGCTGGTGGCCGCCGACCCCGATGCCGCCGACTACCGCCCCGGGGCCATCCTCTAGCTCCTCTAGCTCTCGGCCAGGGGGCGCCGATCCCTCTTGTTGTCGTACATGGCCTCGTCGGCGGCGCGGAGCAGGTCGTCGACGTCGGCGGCGCCGTAGGCCCGCGCCACCCCCAGGCTGAGACCGATGGTGACGTCGCCCGCGGGCGTGGTGATCGGCTGCTCGACCTCCTCCCGGAGACGCCGGACGAGGGTGGCGACGTCGTCCTCGGACAGGTCGGTGCAGAGCACGGCGAACTCGTCGCCCCCGATGCGGGCCACCACGTCGTCGTGGCGCACGGCCCGCTCGAGACGCTCGGCCACGGCCACCAGGACCAGGTCGCCGGTCTCGTGGCCGTGGGCGTCGTTGATCGGCTTGAACCCGTCGAGGTCGCAGTAGACGATCAGCGGGGTCACCGCCTCCCGGCCCCGCAGGCGCGAGGCCACCTCCTCCATGAACCGCCGGCGGTTGGACAGTCCGGTGAGGTGGTCGTGGGCCGCCATGTGGTCGACCTCGGCCAGGGCGTTGCCCAGGTCCTCGACGTGGCGGCGCAGCTCGAGGAGCTGGATGACCTGGTGGGACAGGTCCTCGAGGGCGGCGAGGCGCTCGGCGGAGAGGGTGCCGGCCTCGGAGCCGACCACGCACAGGGAGCCGATGGCGTAGCCCTCGGGGGTGACGAGCGGGGCGCTGGCGTAGAGCCGGACCTCCCCGATCACCCCGGTCACGAAGGGGTTGTCGGCGAAGCGAGGGTCGTCGCGGGCGTCGGTCACGTGGATCGGGGCGTGGGCGGCGACGACGTGGGCGCACATCGAGTCCTGCCGGGGCACGATCCCCGCCTCGGTGCCGGTGGCCGCCGCCTGCACCTGCCGGTCGGCGTCGATCAGGTTGACGACGGCCACCTCGCAGCCGGCGACGAAGGCGGCCAGCCGGGTGAGCGCCTCGAGATCGGGGTCGGTCGGAGCGTCGAGGATGCCGTACCGGTGCAGTGCCGCGAGGCGCCGGGCCTCGTCGGCCGGGATGGGGGCCTTCAACGTCGTTCTCCGCCTGGTGGCTGAAGCGGGTCGGCCAGAACCTAATGCCATGGCGACCAGGGCCCGTGTGACCGGTAGTTTCCCGACGATGGCAGCCATCTCCCTCCCTCACGTGGCCTCGGGCAAGGTCAGAGACATCTACGACGCCGGCGACGACCGGTTGCTCATGGTCACGTCGGACCGCCTGTCGGCGTTCGACGTGGTGATGGCCGAGCCGATCCCGGACAAGGGCCGGGTCCTCACCGCCATGTCCGCCTTCTGGTTCGACCACCTGGCCGACGTGGTGCCGGGCCACCTCATCTCCACCGAGCTGGAGGACATGCCCGCCGAGGCCCAGGACCCGTCGATCGCCGGGCGGGCGATGCTG
>DASQKY010000037.1 GCA_035630295.1 Acidimicrobiales bacterium
TCTCGTGGAGGTGGGCGGCGACCGCCTCCCACCGCGGCACGCCCTCGTCCACGTCGGCCAGCGCCTTGAGCCCAGCAGGTGCGCCGTCGGCCTCGCCGACCGCGACCGCGCGGTTGAGGCGGACGACCGGGGTGTCGGCGAAGCGGAGCAGCTCGTCGTACCACTCCACGATCTGGACCCAGTCGGTCTCCTCGACGCGCGGCGCGTCGGCGTGGAGCGCGGCGATCGCCGCCTGCGCCTGGTACTCGCCGAGCCGATCGCGCCCCAGCGCCGCTTGGGCGATGGCGATCCCCTCGGCGATGAGCCCGGTGTCCCATTGGCCGCGGTCCTGGTCAGCGAGAGGCACGATGCTCCCGTCCGGGCGGGTGCGGCTGCGGCGACGGGCGTGGTGCAGGAGCATCAGGGCCAGCAACCCGTGGACCTCGGGCTCGTCCACCAGAGCCGCCAGCTGCCGGGTCAGCCGGATCGCCTCGGCCGCGAGATCGACGTCACCGGAGTAGCCCTCGTTGAAGACCAGGTACAGCACCCGCATCACCGTGCGGACGTCGCCGGGACGATCGACCCCGGCCCGGCCGACCGTGCGCTTGGCCCGGCTGATGCGCTGCGCCATGGTGCGCTCGGGCACCAGGTACGCCCGAGCGATCTGGCGGGTGGTGAGGCCACCCACGGCCCGGAGGGTCAGGGCGACCGCGGAGGACGGCGTCAGATCGGGGTGCGCGCACAGGAAGTAGAGGCCCAGCGTGTCATCCGCGCTCGGGCCGGCGCCGGCCGGCGGTTCGGTGTCGAACCGGACCTCCCGGTCGCGACGCGCCGCGTCCGACCGCGTCGTGTCGAGGAAGGCCCTCCACGCGACCGTGATGAGCCACCCCGTGGGGTCGGCGGGCCACTCCTCCCCCCACGCCGAGAGCGCCCGGATGAGCGCCTCCTGGACGGCGTCCTCGGCCGTGGCGAAGTCCGCCCCGCGACGGACGAGGACGCTCAGGACCCGGGGGACGAGCTCGCGCCGCTCGGCGTCGTCCGCGGTCACTGGGTGACGGTGGGCGGTGCGGCCAGGAACGGGCGGACCTCCAGCCACTCGTGGATCGGTTCGCCGCCGGCCCCGGGGGCGGCCGACAGCTCGCCGGCCAGCTCGACGGCGCGCTCGTAGCTGTCGACGTCGATCACCATCCACCCCGCGATCAGGTCCTTGGTCTCGGCGAACGGGCAGTCGGTCACCGGCGGGCGCCCCTCGCCGTCGTGGCGGACCCACACGCCGTCGGGCGACAGCGCCTGCCCATCGACGAACTCGCCGCTGCTCTCGAGTCGAGCGGCGAAGTCGTTCATGTACCGGATGTGGGCCTCGACCTCGTCGGGCGTCCACTGGTCCATCGGGACGCAGTTGACGGCCGCCGGTGCGCCTCGGTAGTGCTTGAGCAACAGGTACTTGGCCATGGTGGTCTCCTTGTGACGCCGGCCCTGCTGGCCGGGTGCATCCCTGGGACGGAGCAGGTCCCGAGATCTCGACATCGTCGCCGAGATTCGTCACGAAGGCCCTGAGGCCATCAGAGCGCGCCGATCGCAGCCCGCCCTACGAGGACCGCCTGGCACGGGCGGTGATCAGGGCCCCGCTCGTCGAGAGGCCCACCGGCCGGTCCCGCCGAGGTCGAAGAGGCCGGCCAGCTCCTCACGGTCGCTGGTGCCGAGCTGGTCGGGCATTGCGGTGGTCCGCCTACCTGGGGCGGGCGGGGCTAGCGCAGGTGGAGGCGGCGGCCGTCGATGACGCCTCCGGCCTGGCCCGAGCACCAGTGGCGGGCCGCCGCGTCCTGGGCGGCGATGATGGCTTCGGCCTCGGCCCGTGAGGGGCGGCCGGCGTTCTCGGCTCGGGTTCGCAGGGCGGTGCCGGCCTGCTCGTGGGTCAGTTGGTACTGGACCATGAGGATCCCGGTGGCGGCGGCGATGACCTCCGCCTCGTCGAGGCCCTCGAGGGCGGGCGGGGCGGCCGTCGGGCCGGGGTGGGACGCGGTGAGCGACACGGTGTCGTCGGTTCCTTCGGGTCGTGTGGCCGCTGCTGGATGAACGGACCTCGGGGCCTTGTGCACCCGGTGGCACCGCTCTGCCCACGCGAGCGCCCTCTACGCACATCTCTGCCGGCCACGCGTGGGGAGGGTGAACAGAGCTGGGCAGAGGTCGCTGGCGGCTCCGGGGACCGCGCCGCTACGGTCCCCGCGGTCACGAACCCGAGAAGTCGGTGCAAGTCCGGCCGCGGTCCCGCCACTGTGACCGGGGAGCGAACCTCGACAGGCGCCACTGGGCCCCTCGGGCCTGGGAAGGCAGGGGGGAGCGGTGATCCGGGAGCCAGGAGACCGGTCGTGGTCGACGTGGGCACCTCGCCCACCCCACGAGGATGGAGGTCATCGGATGGCTGCGACCGTCGCAGGTCCCCAGGGCGCGCTGGTGGGCCGGACGTGACGCCGGGGCGGGCCTGAGGTGCGGGGCGGCCTCGTCGTGTGCGGCACCACCAGCGACGCCGGCAAGTCGTGGCTGGTGGCCGGGCTGTGCCGCCTCCTGGCCCGGCGTGGGGTGTCGGTGGCGCCCTTCAAGGCCCAGAACATGGCCCTCAACGCCCAGGTGACGGCCGACGGCGGCGAGATGGGCCACGCCCAGTGGGTGCAGGCCCTGGCCGCCGGCGTGCCGCCCGAGCGGGCCATGAGCCCGGTGCTGCTGAAGCCCACCGGCCCTCGCACCTGCGAGGTGGTGGTGATGGGGGAGGTCGTCGCCCACCGCACCGCCCCCGAGCACCACGCCACCACCGCGGCGCTGCGCCCGGTCGTCCTCGGCGCCCTGGCCGACCTGCGGCGCCGGTTCGACGTGGTGATCTGCGAGGGGGCCGGCGCCGCGGCGGAGATCAACCTGCTCGATCGCGACCTGGCCAACCTGCCCCTGGCCGCAGCGGCCGGCCTGCCCGCCATCGTGGTCGGCGACATCGACCGGGGTGGCGTGTTCGCCGCCCTCCACGGCACCGTGGACCTGCTGCCCGACGACCTGCGGCGCTGCGTCCGCGGTTTCGTGGTCAACCGCCTGCGGGGCGACCCTGACCTGCTCGGCGACGCCTGCGACCAGCTCGAGGCCCGCAGCGGCGTCCCCACCCTGGGTGTGATCCCGATGGTGCCCGGCACCGACATCGACGCCGAGGACTCCCTGGCCCTGAGCCGGTCCGACGGCAGGGCCACCGCCGGGACGGGCCCCGTGCTCGACGTCGCCGCCGTCTGCTTCCCGCAGGTCGCCAACTTCGGCGACCTCGACCCCTTGCGGCTGGAGCCGTCGGTGGCGGTGCGTTGGGTGCGCTCCGCCGCCGACCTCGGTCGCCCGCACCTGGTGGTGCTGCCCGGCTCCAAGGCCACCCGCGACGACCTGGCCTGGTTCCGGGCCTCGGGGTTGGCCGCCGCCGTCGAGGCGTCGGGGGCGGTGGTGGTGGCCGTGTGCGCCGGCCTGCAGATGGCCGGGCTGCGGATCGAGGACCCCACCGGGGTCGAGGGGGCGCCCGGCGGCGTCGACGGCTTGGGCTGGCTGCCGGTGGCCACCCGCTTCGAGGGCGCCAAGGTGCTCGACCGGCCCCGGGCCCTGGTCGTCGACGGGCCCGGCGCCGGACACCGGGCCGACGGCTACCGCATCCACCACGGCCGGGTGGCGCCCGTACCCGGAGCCCGGACCTGGCTGGAGGACGGCGACGGCGCGCCCATCGGCTGGTGGAGCGACCGGGTGGCGGGCACGTCCCTGCACGCCGTGCTGGAGAGCGACGAGGTCCGGGCCGGGGTGCTCCGCTGGGCCGCGGCCCGAGCCGGGGTGGAGGCGCCTGCCCTGCCCGGCGTGGGCTTCGCCGCCGCCCGTCAGGCCCGTCTCGACCGCATCGCCGATGCCGTGGAGCGCCACCTCGACCTCGACCGGATCGAGGCCCTGATCCGCTCCGCCCGGCCGGTGGCGCCGGTGTGAGCCGGGCCCGGCGGTCGGTTGCCGCGTGGCCTGCCCGGGGCCCGGCGGCCGGCACCGTGACCGAGACGGGCCCGCCGGCTGCCTCAGCCGGGGACGGGCAGGTCCTGGACCGAGGCCAGGGCGGCGGCGACGTGGCGGGCCGCGGCCCACTCCGCCTCGGGGTCACAGCCGCAGCCGAACACGTAGCCCCGCATCGAGCCGACCAGCACGTAGATGTGGTTGGTGACGAGGGCAGGGGAGGCGGGACCCTGCAGCACCAGCCCGTAGGCCACGCCGGGGGCGCCCGGGTCGGCGGGCAGGAGCTCCAGGTGGGCGCTGGACCCCGGTGGCAGGTCCCCGGTGGCGGTGTCGATGACGCACGTGCGCCAGGCCTCGCTGGTCAGGACGCCCAGGGCGGTGTCGACCTCCGCGGTCGAGGGGTGAGCGATGACCTCCACCCGCAGCTCCGGCACGTCGCCGACCCCCAGCCCGGGTACGTCGGGGTGCTCCCCTTCGAGGGCTCGGGCACCGAGGGCCTCGATGGGCGTGCCGTCGCAGGGCTCGGCGCCCTCGCCGGAGGGGACGTCGAGGCCGTCGGATGGGTCGAGGTCGTCCTTGGACGTGATCTCCCAGCCCTCCCGCTCCAGCCGGATGGTGATGCCCTCGACGGCGTCGTCGAGCGAGGTCACCGCCGCCGTCTCGGGGTCGTCGGGTTCGGCCCCGGGGTCGGGCTCGGGGTCGGGGTCGTCGGGTTCGGCACCGGTCCGGTCGTCGGGGTCGCCGGAGCCCGGGGTGACGCTGGGCGGCGGCCCGCCCTGGTCGATGGGCTCGAACCGGGTCTCGGGGGAGGAGGTGCCGAGGAAGGTCACGGCCCCCACCAGCACCATCACCAGGACGACGCCCCCGGCGGCGACACCGCCGACGACGATGAGCGCGGTGCGGACCGGCGACGACGGCGTCGGTGGGGGCGAACCGGGCCCCGGACCGGGGGGCATGGTCCGGGGGCGGACGGCCGCGGCCGGCGGGGGGGCGGTGGGGCCCGGACCGCCGGCGGCCGGCCAGCTGGGGGGAGGCATCGGGGGGGGAGGGACCGGCGGGGCGCCACCCGGGGCCGCGTCGGGGCCGCTGGGCCAGGGCTCGGGGGCGGTGGGCTGGCCATCGGGCGACGGCCCGGGCCCCGGGGCCGGTGGGCCGGGAACGTCCGCACCGGGGCGCGGCCCGAACAGCGACGGGGGCTTCCAGTGCCCGTCGTCGCCGAGGGTCCAGCCGGGACCAGGTGGGGGGTTCTGCGCCATGGACAAGCTCCGTCTCGCCGAAGGTGTCCCATCGACGCCGGCGCGCCGGACTTGAGGCCGCTCGGCCCCCGTCGCCCGGTGGTGGGGCCCCGGCCGGGAGGCGAGCGGTGCCCTCGCCGGCCCCGGTGACGGCTCGCCTACCAGGCGGCTCCGGCCTGGTGGGCGGCGATGAGGCGGGCCGCTTCGCTCCAGGTGGTGGGGCCGTAGGTGGTGGCCGGTGGGAGGGCGGCCCGGACCTGCTCGATGTCGCGGGCGCTCACCCGGCAGGCGGTGGTGGGGGGCTCGATGCCGTAGAGCTCGGCCGAGGTGAGGCCGAAGATCTTGCGCTTGAGCTCGTCGGTCAGCTCCGGGTACCCGTGGCGCTCCTGCAGCTCGGGGGAGATCTGGAACGTGCGCAGGGCCTGGATCTGGTCCTGGGGGGTGCCGAACCAGATCGAGTCGGTGCCCCACACCACCCGGTCCTGGCCCGCGTAGCGGAGGAGCTTCCCCAGGACGTGGGCCGCCACCGTGGGGTCGCGCATGACGAACCACCAGGTGCCGCCCAGCTCGGCGTACACGTTCTCGTCGGGCCCCACCCCGGCGTCGGCCAGCGAGCGGATCAGGCGGTCGACGCCCTGGGGGTTCGGGTCCGCCGGGTCGTACGGCCCGGTGCCGCCCCCGCCGGGCTCGAAGCCCGAGTGGTAGATGACGAAGCTCACGTCGGGGTTGCGGGCCGCGGCCGGCCCGATGTCGACCGGGGAGGCCAGCTCCGGGGTCGAGCCCACGATGGACGAGATGCCCTTGTGGGTGCAGATGATGGGGGGCCCGATCTCCCGCACGTGGTCGATGAAGCGCTGCCCGATCTGGGGGCGGGACGGGTCGTGGTCGTCGAACCAGAAGTGCGAGTCGGTGGGCACCATGGCGTAGATCTTCCAGGCCGCGATGTCGTAGCGCTCCCGCACGTCGGTCATGCCCAGCAGGGCCGGCTCGATCGGCCCCCGGTGGGGGTAGGCGCCGCCGTGCATGAGCACCCGGCCGTCGCACCCGAGGCGGGTGGCCACGTCCACGGCGTGGACCATGTCGTCGGGCAGCAGGCCCCCCAGGCCGGGGGCGGGCAGGGCCGACAGGATGGCCATGGTGGTGTCGGAGCGGACGAACATCTCGCGGAAGTAGGCGTCCACGGTGAAGCAGGCCCGGGGATCGCCGTCGGTCGCCCCCTCTGGGCAGGCGGCGTGGGGGAAGGCGGAGGTCCACTCCCCGCCCGGCAGCGCCAGGTCCTGGTTCACGTAGTGGGACTGGACGTCGAAGATGAACTCGTCGCCGCCCAGCGCGTCGAGGGCCGTGTCCTCGTCGATGGTGGCGTCGGGCGGGATGTCGTAGGTGCCGCCCGGGCTCTCACCCCGGCTGGCCGCCTCCTCCTCGGAGCACGCAGCCAGGAGGGCGAAGGTGGCTGCCGCGCCCAGGGAGCCGGTGAGGAACCGGCGGCGGGAGATGCCCAGGCGCCGGGCGTTGGCATCGGCCAGGACGTGGGTGCGGCGGATGGCCTCGGCCACCGTCGGGCTGTGGGGCAGCGGCAGGAACTCGCCGTTGGAGACGGGTCCGAGCTTGACCGGGAGCGGCTCGTCCTCGGCCATGGGTCCTCCAGGGGTGGGCGCCGGCGCCGCCCATCATGCCCGTCGCCTCCCGACGCTGCCCGGCGCCCTCGGCCACCGGCTAGAACCCCCGGCATGGCCCACCCCCGCCGCCTCCGCTTCGCCGCCGAGCTCCACCAGCCGTTCCCCGGGCGCTCCTGGCTCGACACGGCCCGGGAGGTCGAGCAGCTCGGCTACTCCACGGTGTTCTTCCCCGACCACTTCGACGAGGGCCCGGGGCCCCTGGCCGCCATGGCCGCCGTCGCCGCGGTGACCACCACCCTGAACGTCGGGGCGCTGGTGCTCGACTGCGACTTCCGGCACCCGGCCGTCGTGGCCCGGGAGCTGGCCACCATCGACGTCATGTCCGAGGGCCGCCTCGAGGTGGGCCTGGGCGCCGGGTGGAAGCGCCTCGACTACGACCGATCGGGCATCCCCATGGACCGGCCCGGCGTGCGGGTCACCCGCCTGCAGGAGCACGCCGCGGTCCTCAGGGGCCTGTGGGGCGAGGGGCCCTTCACCTTCGCCGGCGACCACTACCAGATCGCCGACATGGACGGGTCGCCGGCGCCCCACCGGCCCGGCGGGCCGCCCATCCTGGTCGGCGGGGGGGCGCCCCGGCTCCTGCGCTGGGCCGGCGCCACGGCCGACATCGTGGGCGTGAACGCCTCCATCCACTCCGGCGAGATCGACGAGGCCGCGGCCCAGGACGCCCTCCCCGAGCGCATCGACGAGAAGGTGGGGTGGGTCCGGGAGGGCGCCGGTGACCGCTTCGCCGACCTGGAGATCAACGCCTGGCTGGCCGCGGCCGAGCTCACCGACGACCCGGCGATGGCCGAGGCCATCGCCGCCCTTTTCGGCTCGGACGTCGACGCCCTGCGCCAGAGCCCCCTGGCCCTGGTGGGCAGCCCCGGCGACGTGGCCGAGATGCTCCACGAGCGCCGCGAGCGGTGGGGCTACTCGTACCACGTGGTTCCCGGCGACAAGGCCCGCGACTTCGCCCCCCTCGTCGCCGACCTCGCCGGGACCTAGCCGT
This sequence comes from Acidimicrobiales bacterium, assembly GCA_035630295.1. NCBI lineage: Bacteria > Bacillati > Actinomycetota > Acidimicrobiia > Acidimicrobiales > Acidimicrobiales bacterium. Next base: position 7,890 of record DASQKY010000037.1, read on the forward strand.
GCGCCACGGGAACGACCTCCCCGCCCGGCGCCGCCCGGCCCCGGGTCGGGCACCGTCCCCGGGCGTGGGGTAGACCGGGCTCGTGGCTGGCGGCGACGACCGGCGGACCCCGCAGGGTCCGGGTGGCGACGACCTCGCCGCCGTGTGGGGCCGTGACGCCCCCGGCGACGAGCCGCCGGCGCCCGAGCCGCCCCGCTTCGCGGCCGACCCGAAGCGGGCCCGCCGGATCGGGCGAGGCCGGGTCCTGGTCGTGGTGGTGGTGACCCTGGGGCTGCTGACGGCGGTGGCCACCGTCCGGGCCGTCACCGCCAGGGAGTCGCATCGGGAGACCGAGCGCATCGGCACGCCGGCCCCGACGCAGCTGTGGCTCGTGCCCGTGCGGTGCGAGGCCCCGCCCGGGTGGAGGTCGCCGTACGAGCCCCGCTGCGCGGCGGCCGTCGGCGGCGGCCTGGCCTACGTGGCCGACCTGGCCGACTACGCCATCTACGAGGGTGGGGCCGAGCTCGACGCCGGGGGGCGGCTGCGGGCCTTCGAGCGGGACACCGGCCGGCTCCGCTGGAACGTCAAGCTCTTCCCCCTGATGACCCACCTCCAGGCCGTCGCCGGGGGCGTGCTGTTCGTCGGCGGCGACCGGATGGGCGTCCACCACGACGACGGCCGGTCGTACTGGGAGGCGCCGGGGGCGCCCGTCGGCCTGGTGGGCTCGACCCACGTGGTGGTCGACCACACCGCCCCCGCCCTCGACGGGAGCGGCGACCTGGTGGCCGACCTGTCGGTCCGGGCCGTCGAGGACGGCGCGCCGGCGTGGCGGCGGATCGGCCTGGCTCCCGAGGTGGTGCTCCACCCGTGCCCGCACCGCCCCCTGGTCCTGGTGGGCACGACCTCGTCGCTGGAGGCCCGGGCCGCCGACCAGGCCCTGCTCTGGACGCTCCCCGCCGGGAGCGTCGACGGCCGCAGCCCTCTGGCCTGTGGCCGCCCGCTGGTGGCCGGGGTGGACGGGCGCACCCTCCGGGCCGTGGACGTGGCCACCGGCGCCGCCCGCGGCACCGCCCCGGTGCCGGCCGGGGCGACGGTCCTGGCCTCCGCCGGGGAGGTCGTGGTGGTCGACACCGGCCCGGGCCTGGCCAGCTACCGGGTGGCCGACGGCCGGGTCCAGCCGGTGTGGTCGCGCCCCATGGAGGGGTCCGGCCCCGCCTCGGTGGCGTCGACCGCGGACGGCGACCTGGTGGTCGCCGTGCCGGGGGCCGGGGCCGTGGTCCTGGACGGGGACACCGGCGCGGCCCGCTCCACCCTGGAGCTGCCCGCGGCGCGGGGCGCGGTGGCCCAGGGGTCCCTCCTGGTCTGGTGGGACACGACCTCGATCACGGCCCATTCGCTCGACGGCCTGGGCCTGCGGTGGAGCCAGCCACTCGACGGCGTCGACTCGGTGGCGGTGGACGGCGAGACGGTGGTGGCGGTGACCGGCTCCGACGTCTACGCCTACGCATAGGGCGGGCGGTGCGCCTGGGCGGGGCCCCTCGCTCAGAACGGCATGTGCTTGGAGCTGCGCAGCAGGGCGGTGAGGCGCTTCACGGTGTCGGCCGGCTCGGGGGCCACCTGGATCTTCTCGGCCAGGGCGGAGCGCACGGCGATGGTCTGGCTCTCGGTGTACTTGAGCAGCCCCTCCTTGCCGTGTCGGCGGCCCAGGCCCGAGGCCTTCATGCCCCCCATGGGGCTGCCGGTGGCGGCCCAGGCCGACTGGTAGCCGTCGTTGACGTTGACGGTGCCGGCCTGGACGCGCTCGGCCAGGCGCCGGCCCCGGCGCACGTCGTCGATGTAGATGCTGGCGTTGAGGCCGTAGTCGGTGTCGTTGGCCCGGTCCACGGCCTCGTCCAGCGAGTCGACCGGGTAGATCGACACCAGGGGACCGAAGGTCTCCTCGGCGTACACGTCCATGTCGGCGGTGACGCCGGTGAGGACGGTGGGCTCGTAGAAGTAGGGGCCCAGCTCGGGCCGGGCCCGCCCGCCGGCCACGGCCTTGGCCCCCTTGGCCTCGGCGTCGGCCACGTGATCGGTGATCTTGTCCAGCTGGTCCTGGGAGACCAGCGAGCCCACGTCGACCCCGAAGTCCTGGCTGCCGCCCAGCCGGAGGGCGGCGGTGGCCTCGGCGAAGCGGGCGGTGAACTCCTCGGCGATGGCGCGCTCCACGTACAGCCGCTCGATGGAGATGCACAGCTGCCCGGTGTTGGAGAAGCAGGCGGCCAGGGCACCCCGGACGGCCCGGTCGAGGTCGACGTCCGCGGCCACGATCATGGGGTTCTTCCCCCCCAGCTCGGCCGAGCAGCCGATGAGGCGCTGGGCGGCCTGGGACGCCACCCGGCGACCGGTGGCCGTCGAGCCGGTGAACATCACGTAGTCGGTGAGGTCGATGATGGCCTCACCCACCACCGACCCCGGCCCGGTGACGATCTGCACCAGGCCCCGGGGCAGGCCGGCCTCCTCCAGGAGCTCGAAGGCCCGGATGGTGGTGAACGGCGTCTGCGAGTCCGGCTTGAGCACCAGGGCGTTGCCGGCCATGAGGGCGGGCAGCCCGTCGCCGATGGAGAGGGCGAGCGGGTAGTTCCAGGGGGCGATGAGGCCCACGACGCCCAGGGGCACGTGGCGCTCCCAGGCCCGCACCAGGCCGGGCAGGGCGGTGCGGCGGGGCTTGTCCCGCAGGAACCGGGCCACGTTGCGGGCGTAGTACTGGCAGTTGAGGACGGTGTCGGCCACCTCCTCGAAGGCCGAACCCCGGGCCTTGCCGTTCTCGGCCTGGAGCAGGTCGAGCAGCTCGTCCTGGTGGTCGAGGACCAGGGTCTGGTAGCGGTCGAGGATGCCGGCCCGCTCCTTGGGCGAGGTCCGGGCCCAGGCCCGCTGGACGGCCCGGGCCGCCCCCACCGCCTCCTCCACGTCCTGGCGCGTGCCGGTGGGCACCGCCCCGATGACCTCGCCGGTGAGGGGTGAGCGGATCTCCAACGGCGTCCGCCCCTCGGCCGGCACCCGCAGCCGGTGGGCCAGGCGGTCCAGCTCCTTGCGCCCGGGCCGCAGGGCCGCTCCTCCGCCGGGGGTGGTCGCCGACGTCTCCGTGTTGGCCTGCGTCATCGGTGCCTCCTGGCCCTGCGTGCGTGGCCCCAGGATGCCACCGCTCCGCCGCCGTGCGGCAACCGGCGGGGCTCGGCGGCCCTAGGCGTAGAGGGCGTCGATCTCGGCCGCGAAGGTGCTGTGGACGCCGCGGCGCTTCAGCTTGGAGGTGGGGGTCAGCAGCTCGGAGTCGGGCAGCCACTCCTCGCCCAGGATCTTCACCTTCTTCACCCGCTCGGCGTTGTTGAACGGGGCCATGACCTCGAGCAGCCCGGTGTCGATGGCGGCCCGCACGTCGGGGTGCTCGGCCAGCTCGGCCAGGCTCAGGCCCTCCAGGCCGTGCTGCTTGGCCCACACCGGGGCCTCGTCGGGGTCCAGCACCACCAGGGCCGACACGAAGGGACGCTGGTCGCCGATGGCGCAGGCCTGCCCGACCAGGGGGATCGCCTTCAGGGCCGCCTCCAGGTTGGCGGGGCTGACGTTCTTGCCCCCGGCGGTGATGATCAGCTCCTTCTTGCGGTCGACGATGCGGAAGTAGCCGTCGTCGTCCACCTCGCCGATGTCCCCGGAGTGGAGCCAGCCGTCCTCGTCCAGGGCCTCGGCCGTCTTGTCCGGCTGGTCCAGGTAGCCCTGGAACACCAGGCCGCCCCGGCAGATGATCTCGCCGTCGTCGGCCAGGGCCACCTCCAGGCCGGGCACCGCCGGGCCCACCGTGCCGGGCTTGATGCGGTACGGCGCCCAGCACATGGGGCCGGTGTTCTCGCTCATGCCGTAGATCTCCGACATGGGCACGCCGATGGCCCGGTACCACGACAGCAGGTCGGCGGGGATGGGGGCGGCGCCGCTGATGGCGATCTCGACCTGGTCGAAGCCCAGCAGCTCGCGGACCCCGGCGAAGGCCACCTGGTCCAGGAAGTCCCAGGTGGCCCGCTCCTCGTCGGTGGCCTCGTCCCAGGCCATCCTGAGGGCGATGGGCCGGGCCGCCTCCACCGCCTCGGTGAACTTCTGGCCCTTCTCGGGATCGGCGGAGAGGGCGGCCGTGACCCGGGCGTGGATCTTCTCCCACACCCGGGGCACCCCGAACATGATCTGGGGCTTGACCTCGCGGGCGTAGTCGGCGACGAGGCCCGGGTCCGGGCAGCACGACACCTCGTAGCCCATGGAGAGCAGCGAGTAGTGGCTGGTGACCCGCTCGGCGATGTGGGCCATGGGCAGGTAGGACACCAGGCGCTTGCCGGTCAGGTCGTCGACCTCGAAGGCCAACCGCAGGCACTCCGCCGTCCAGGCCACGTTGTGGTGGGTGAGCATCACGCCCTTGGGCGGCCCGGTGGTGCCGGAGGTGTAGATGATGGTGACCAGGTCCTCGGGCCGGCTGGTGGCCGCCGCGGTGTCCAGGTCGATCGGCTCGGCGGCCACGAGCTCGTCCCAGGTGAGGTCCGGGTCGGTGCCCTCGGGGCGGATCACGCCCACGGTGCGGAGGTCCGGGAGCTGGTCGCGCACGGTGGCGAAGCGGTCGAAGAAGCCGGCGTCCTCGACCAGGGCCACCTGGGCCCGGCTGTGCCCCACCAGGTACTGGACCTGCTCGGCGGAGGAGGAGTTGTAGATCGAGATGGGCGTGGCCCCCAGCAGGAGGGCGGCCAGGTCCAGGGCGTGGAACTCGGGGCAGTTCCGCATCATGAGCACCACCCGGTCGCCGGGGCCGACCCCGGCGGCGGCCAGGCCGGTGGCGGCCCGGCAGGCCCGGTCGGCCAGCTCGGTGAAGGTCCAGCTCTTCCAGTCGTCGCCGTCCCGCCAGCGCAGGGCCACCCGCTCGGGCACCCGGGCCACGGTGGCGCGGAACAGGGAGGGGATGGTCTGGCCCTCGACGGTGGCGTCGATCTCGGCGCTGGTGGTCATCGTCGTCTCCCCGGATGCGGCGGCGTCGGCCCCTTGACCTAGCAGACGGGGGCCGGTCCCGCCCCGGCGGCCCGGCCCTCCCGCAGGTTGCGATCGCGCCCGCGCCCCGAGCAAACTCTTGACCGAGCGGTCTAGTCCGCTGGCCGGGCCCACCCGGTGCCACGGTCGAACCCGGTCCTTTGACCGGCCCACCCCACCCGAGGTTCCCATGACCACCGCAGTGATCGTCGACGCCGTCCGGACCCCCGGAGGCAAGCGCAACGGCAAGCTCTCGGGCTGGCACCCGGCCGACCTCCTGGCCGAGGTGCTCAAGGCCGTCGCGGAGCGCAACCAGCTCGACCCCGCCCTGGTCGACGACGTCATCACCGGCTGCGTCATGCAGGTCGGGCACCAGAGCCTCAACGTCGGCCGCAACGCCGTCCTGGCTGCCGGGTGGCCCGAGACCGTGCCCGCCACCACCGTCGACCGCCAGTGCGGCTCGTCCCAGCAGGCCGTCCACTTCGCGGCCCAGGGCGTGATGGCCGGGGCCTACGACGTGGTGGTGGCGGCCGGCGTCGAGGTCATGTCGACCACGCCCATGGGGGCCTCGATCACGCCGGGCAGCTTCCCGTTCGGCCCCGAGGCCTTCGCCCGCTACGCCGACTCCGAGTACTTCGGCTTCAAGGGCCTCATCCCCCAGGGCGTCTCGGCCGAGGTCATCGCCGACAAGTGGGGCCTCACCCGCCAGGACCTGGACGCCTTCGGCCTCCGCAGCCAGCAGAACGCGGCCCGGGCCCGGGACGAGGGCCGCTTCGACAACGAGATCGTGGCCGTGAGGGCCAAGCCCCGGGACAAGGAGACCGGCGAGCTCATCGACACCGACGAGGTCGTCAGCGCGGATGAGGGCATCCGCGACTCCTCCATGGAGAGCCTGGGCAAGCTCAAGCCCGCCTTCGTCCCCGAGGACCAGGGGGGCAAGGTCACCGCGGCCAACAGCTCGCAGATCACCGACGGGGCCTCGGCCGTGCTCATCATGAGCGAGGAGAAGGCCCGGGAGCTGGGCCTCACCCCCCGGGCCCGGTTCCACACCTTCGCCCTGGCCGGCGTCGACCCGGTGACCATGCTCACCGGCCCCATCCCCTCCACCCACAAGGCCCTGGAGCGCTCCGGCCTGTCCATCGGCGACATCGACCTGTTCGAGGTCAACGAGGCCTTCGCCTCGGTCGTCCTGGCCTGGCAGAAGGAGCTGGCCCCCGACCCCGACAAGGTCAACGTCAACGGCGGGGCCATCGCCCTGGGCCACCCCCTCGGCGCCTCGGGCTCCAAGCTCATGGCCACCCTGCTCAACGAGCTGGAGCGCACGGGGGGCCGCTACGGCCTCCAGACCATGTGCGAGGGCGGCGGCCTGGCCAACGCCACCATCATCGAGCGCCTGGGCTAGGCCTCGCTGCGTGTCGCCCCTCACCCCGCCGGGGTGAGGGGCGGGTGCAGGCCGGGGTGCGTCGCCACGAGGAGCGCTCCACCTTGCGGGGGTGGGGGCGGGCCTCCATCCTGGGGCGGTGCCGTTCCTCCTGCGGGTCGCCCTGGCGGTCGCCATCGCCCTGGTCCTGATGCGGGTCGGGGTGGCCGTGCTGCGGAGCCTGGCCCAGCCGGTCCCGGAGCCCCCCCCGGCCGGCGAGCTCCGGAAGGTGAAGCTCCTCTACCGGTGCAGCCTTTGCGGCACCGAGGTGCGGATGACCGCGGCCGTCGACGCCGATCCGGAGCCGCCCCGCCACTGCATGGAGGACATGGACCTCATGACGCCGGTGGAGGACCTCTAGCTCACCCGGACGGGTTTTCCCCAGGTGTGGACAAGGTTGGGGAGAGTCACATCGATGTAACTCCGGCGTTACCCTTGTCACACTTTGCCCGCCCTGCGCGCCGTGGGTGCAGACGACGTGGGGCAGACACCACGCTACGCGCGAAGAGCCAGGTCAGTGCTAGCGCAACTGGGTGGCGGTGAGGATGCCGCCCAGGATCAGGCCCAGCCCGATCCCGAGGGTTGCGGGCCGTCCGCCCCACGCCACGTAGGTCAGGAAGATGAACAGCATCCCGAGCCCCAGGAGGGCGAACATCAGGCCCCCGACCCAGGCCGGGCTCTCGATCTGCGAGCGGGGGATGGGGGCGGTGTAGCGGCTGCCCTCGGCCGCCTCGGCGGCCTTCTTGGGGTTGCCGGAGCGGGCCGCGGCGGTGCGGGCCGCCTTGGCGTCCAGGCCACCGGTGCGCTTCGAGGGCTTGGGCACCGAGGGCTTGGTCGACGCCCGGCCGGCGCTGGCCCCGGTGGGGTCGTCGCTGGTGGCCTTGCCCATGGCCTTGCGGGCCTTCCGGCCCGTGGGGTCGTCGCTGGTGGCCCGGGCCGCCGGCTCCGCCTTGTCGAGGCGGGCCGACGTGGCGACCCGTCGGGCCTCGACCTCGGCCCGCAGCTCCTCGGGCGTCTTGCGGGCGGCCGGGGCGGCCGGGGCGGGCGTGGCCTCGGCCTCCGCGGCGGGGGCCTCGTCGTCGGCGCCCGGGACGTCGAGGTCGTCATCGGTGGGCTGGGGCTCGGGCATGGCCCGGAGGATAGGGGATGGCCGCTGGTCGGCTCTATCGCCCGCCCGGGGCGGCCCGGTGCCCGGGTAGCCTGCCGCCCCCATGGGCACCCGCGTCCTCGTCGTCGACAACTACGACTCCTTCGTCTACAACCTCGTCCAGTACCTGGGGGAGCTGGGGGCGGAGCCCGAGGTCGTCCGCAACGACGAGATCACGGTGGAGGAGGCGGTGGCCCTCCGACCCGACGCCGTGCTGGTCTCCCCGGGGCCGGGCACGCCGGCCGACGCCGGCATCTCCAACGACGTCGTCCGGGCCTTCACCGAGCGGCGGGTCCCCCTGCTCGGCGTGTGCCTCGGGCTCCAGTGCATCGGCGAGGTCTTCGGCGGCACCGTGGTGCGGGCCCCGCAGGTCATGCACGGCAAGACGTCGTGGGTCCGCCACCAGGGGGGCGGGGTGTTCGCCGGGCTGCCCGACCCGCTGGAGGCCACCCGCTACCACTCGCTGGTGGTCGACCGGCCCACCGTGCCGGCCGTCCTCGAGGTCACGGCCGAGACCGACGACGGGCTGGTGATGGGCCTGCGGCACCGGGAGGCGCCCACCGAGGGGGTCCAGTTCCACCCCGAGTCGATCCTCACCGTCGGCGGCCACGACCTGCTCCGCACCTTCCTGGCCGCCGCCCGCCCCGCGGCCTGACCGCCGGGCGCGTCCGGCTGGTGGCCGGGCGCCGGGTCAGCCGCCCGCCGGCGCCGTGCTGGTGGTGGAGGAGCTGCTGCTGCTGCTGCTCGAGCTGCTGCTGGAGCTGCTGCTGGAGCTGCTGGAGGTCTCGGGGGTGGTGCTGGCCGTGGTGCTGCTGCTGCTGGGTGGCGGGTCGGTCTCGGGCGGGGGCTCGGTCTGGGTGGTCGGGGGGGGTCCCATGGACACGATGAGCTGGATGGTGGTGGTCACCTCGACCTCGATGCCGGCCTCGGGCGACTGGGCGATGACGTTGCCCCGGGGCACGATCTCGTCCTCCTGGTAGGTGATGTCCACGTCGGTGAACCCCTGCTCGGCCAGCGTGGCCTGGGCCAGGGCCAGGACCTGGCCCTCGACGGCGGGTACGGCCGCCACCTCGGCTGCGGGGGCCCCGCTGGAGAGGATCAGGGCCACGACGGTGCCCTCGTCGTGGGTCGAGCCCCCCGGCGGGTCCTGGGCGATGACGCCGTCGACGGGGACGGTGGTGCTGGGCTGGCGGGGCCGGGTCAGGTCGACCTCGAAGCCGGCCTCCTCCAGGGCCTCCCGAGCGCCGGCCAGCGGCTGGCCCACCACGTCGGGCACCTCGACGCCGGAGTCCTCGCCGATGCCGAGGGTGGAGGCGAGGGCGAAGAGCAGGGCGCCCAGCGCGGCCAGCACGAGCAGGAGCAGGAGGACGTACCAGCCCGTGCGCGAGCGGCGGGCCTGCCCGTAGGTCGCGCCGGAGGTCGGCTCCTCGGCGTCGGGGCCCACCGGCGGGGGCACCACCGCGGTGGCGCCGGTGGCGGCCACGCCGGCGGCCACCACCCCGGCCGCCGCGCCGCCGGCCGCCGCGGCCACCACCGCCCCCTGCGAGGCCCGGACCGGTTGGCCGTCGGTGAAGCGCCGGAGGTCGGCCCGCAGGGCGTCGGCGTCGGGGTAGCGCTCGGCCGGGTCCTTGGCCAGGAGCTTGAGGGTGATGGCCTCGTAGTCCTCGGGGACGTCGGGGTGGGCGTCCCGGAGCGGCGCCGGCGCCTCCTGGACGTGCTTGTAGGCCACGGCGATGGGGCTGTCCGCGGTGAACGGCGGCTTCCCGTGGGCCATCTCGTAGAGGACGATGCCGAGGGAGTAGAGGTCGCTGCGCTGGTCGACGTTGTGGCCCTGGGCCTGCTCGGGGGAGAAGTAGGTGGCCGTGCCCATGACCGAGCCGGTCTGGGTCAGGTTGTCCTCGGCCGAGGCGGTCATGGCCCGGGCGATGCCGAAGTCGGCCACCTTCACGTGGCCGCCGTTGGTGATCATGATGTTGCCGGGCTTGATGTCGCGGTGGACGACGCCGTTGCGGTGGGCGAAGCCCAGGGCCGCGGCCACATCGGCGGCGATGCCGGCCGCCGTCTTGGCCGGCGGCGTGCCCTGGGTGCGGAGGATCTCCGACAGGCTGCGCCCGTCGATGAACTCCATGACGATGTAGTAGGTGCCGGCCTCCTGGCCCCAGTCGTAGACGCCGACGATGTTGGGGTGGTTCAGGTTGGCGGCGGCCTGCGCCTCCCGGCGGAAGCGGGCCACGAAGGCGGGGTCGCCGGCGAACTCGGGGAACAGGACCTTGACCGCCACCGGCCGGGCCAGGAGCAGGTCCTGGGCCAGGAAGACGTCGGCCATGCCACCGCGGGCGATGCGGCGCTGGACCTCGTAGCGGCCGTTGTAGGTGGGGTGGTCGTCGTCACTCATCGGTGGCTCGGCCTGGGGGGGCGGGTCGTTGGCCCGGTGGGGGTGGCGGGGTGGCGACGGGGTGGCGGGGGTGCGGCGCGGGGAGGCGGGCCCGGGGCGCGCCGAGCCAGACTACGGGGCGGGCCCCCGCTCCCCCGAGAGGGGGCCGGGGAGGCCCCCCCGGCCGGCGGCGGCCCGGAGGCACGGCCGTCACCCGCCGCCCCCGGGGGCCCGGCTGGCCAGGACCGCTTCCATCACGGCCCGGGCGATGGGGGCGGCCACCGTCCCGCCGGTCTGCTCGCTGGCGCCCTCCTGGCCCTCCACCAGGACGGCGACAGCGACGGTGGCGGGCTGGCCGGGGGGACCGGCGAAGCCGATGATCCAGGCGTGGGAGCGGGGCGGGTCGGTGCCCAGCTGTGCGGTGCCGGTCTTGCCCCCGACGTCCATGCCCGGGATCTGGAGCCCGGTGGCGGTGCCCCCGGGGCCGGCCACCTCCATCATCCCCCGGCGCATCACGTCGGCCGTCTGGGGGTTGATGGCCCGGCGCCACTCCCGCTCCTCGAAGGTGTCGACCGCCTCGCCCTCCTCGTCCACCACCCGGGCCATCACGTGGGGGACCATCACCGAGCCGCCGTTGGCGATGCCGGCGGCCACCAGGGCCATCTGCAGGGGGGTGGCGCTGACGTCGCCCTGGCCGATGGCGGCCCGGGCCACGGGCCCGTTGCCCTCGTCGTCGGAGAAGTCGGTGGGGAAGATCGAGGCCTCGGCGCCGGGCAGGTCGATGGGGGGCGCCGAGTTGAAGCCGAAGGCCTCCGCCCCCGCGGCCTGGGCCGGGCCGCCCAGGTCGGCTCCCATCTGGGCGAAGCCGGTGTTGCACGACACCCGGAGCAGGTCGAACAGGGCGCCGCCGCAGCTCCCGCCGCCGAAGTTGCGCAGGCCCCGCTCGGTGAAGTCGATGTCGAACTCGGTCAGCACCGGGTAGGCGGGGGCGGCCTCGGTGACGGCGCCCCGCTCGACGGCGGTGGATCCGGTGACGACCTTGAAGGTGGAGCCCGGGAAGAAGATGTCGCGGTAGGCCCGCATGCGCAGGGGGGCGCCGTCGGCCGCGTCGAGGAGGGTCTTGACCTCGAGGTCCCGGGCCGTGCTGGTGGACAGGGGAGCGGGATCGAAGCTGGGGAAGCTCCACATGGCGTCGATGGCCCCGGTCCGGGGGTCGAGGGCCACCACCGAGCCCCGCCGCTGGCCCAGCATGTCCCGGGCGATGCGCTGCACGTCGGCCCGCAGGGTGAGCTGCACGTTGCCCACGTTCTCCCGGTCCACGAACAGGTCCGACAGCCGACCGAGGGACAGGTCCGGGGTGTTGCCGGTGAGCTCGTCGCCGTACTGCCGCTCGACGCCGGTGGTGCCCGCCTGGCGGCTGAAGTAGCCGGTGATGGGCCCGAACAGCTCGCCCTCGGGGTACTCGCGGCGGTACTTGGCGTCGGTGCGCTCCTCCACCGAGCGGGCCAGGAGCACGCCGTCGGCGGTGGTGATGGTGCCCCGGGGCCGGGCGAAGAGGCGCTGGGTGGGCCGGGCGTTGTCGGGCCGCTCGTTCAGCCGCTCGGCCCCGAACATCTGCAGGTAGTTGAGCTGGGCGAACAGCACGGCGAAGCACACGGCCAGGGCCAGGCCCAGGCGCCGGATCTGCCGGTCCATCCCCCCGGCGGTGCGGTCGGCCATCAGGCCCCCACCTCCACCGTGGGCCGGGTGGCCCGGCGCAGGCGGCGCTGGTTGGCGTCGTCGCTCAGGCGGACCAGCAGGGCCAGCAGCACGTAGTTGGCCAGCAGGGACGACCCGCCGTAGGAGATGAAGGGCAGGGCCACGCCGGTGAGGGGCAGCACCCGGGTGACGCCGGCCAGGATGATGAAGGCCTGCACCCCGATCAGGGTGGTGAGCCCGGTGGCCAGCAGCTTCTCGAACGAGCCCTCGGTCTGGGTGGCGATGCGCAGCCCCGTCCCGATGAGCAGGAGGAAGGCCACCAGCACCGCGGTGCTGCCCAGCAGGCCCAGCTCCTGGCCGATGATGGCGAAGATGAAGTCGTTCTCGGCCGCCGGCACGTCACCCACGCCCAGGCCGATGCCGGTGCCGGCGATGCCCCCGTCGGCCAGGGCGTAGTTGCCCTGGAGGATCTGGTAGCCGCCGGGCCCCCGGGGGTTGGCCCACGGGTTCAGCCACGAGTCGACCCGGTTCTGCACGTGGCCGAAGGCCTGCCAGGACACCAGGGCGGCGGCGAAGAACAGCCCGAAGCCCACCAGCAGGTAGCCGACCCGGCCGGTCGAGACCCACAGCAGGACGATGAACAGGGTGAAGAACAGCAGGGCGGTGCCCAGGTCGGTCTCGAAGGTGATGACGACCACGGCCACCCCCCAGGCGGCCAGGACCGGGCCCAGGTGCTTGGGGTCGGGCAGGAAGGGCCGGCGCCGGGGCCACGAGGCCAGGGCCAGGAGCTCGCGCTTCTCCACCAGGTAGGCGGCGAAGAACACGGCGAGGAGCAGCTTGGCCACCTCGCCGGGTTGGAAGTTGGCCGGCCCCAGGCCGATCCAGATGCGGGCCCCGCCCGAGGAGTAGCCGAGCACGGGGACGAGGGGGAGGAGGATCAGGCCCACCGCCCCGAACAGGGCCATGTAGCGGTAGCGCTCCAGGTCGCGGGGGCGGCGGACGAGCACCAGGGTGGCCACGAAGACGGCGATGCCGACCGCCGTCCACAGCGACTGCTGGGCCGCCAGGTCGTCGCGCAGGCGGGCGATGAAGACGTAGCCGATGCCGTTGAGCAGCATGGCCAGGGGCAGGAGGGTGCCGTCGGCCCCGGGGGCTAGCTTGCGGATGGCCAGGTGGGCCACGGCGAACAACCCGAGCACCAGGCCCAGGAACGGGCCGATGTCGGCCGGCAGCGAAGCGGTGGTGCCCAGGCTGGCCAGGGCGTAGGCGCCGCCGATGATGGCGGCCCCCATGAGGAGCAGGGTGAGCTCGGCGTTGCGCCGGAGCCGTTCGATCACCAGGTCGTCCGTCCGGCGGTCACCCGCCGCCGCCGGTGGCCGAGGTGGTCCCTGCGGTGGCGTCGGGGCTCTGGGGCACGGGGCTGGCCGCCGGGTCGGTGGTCGTGGTGCCGTCCCGTTCCGTGGTGGTGCGCTCGGTGGTGGTCGTCGTGGGCTCGTCCTTCTCGTCCTGGGCCTGGCGGGCCCGGGACGCCCACGTGTTGACCAGGGAGCGGGCGTCGGCCAGGGAGTCCAGCTCGGGGGTGCGGGCCAGCTCGGCCCGGTCGGCGGCGGTCAGGTCGGCCACCGGGGTGGGCGCCACCTCCTCCTCCGTGGGGTCGAACACGATGCCGCCTCCCGGCTTGCCCTGGTAGATCACGACCCGTTGGCCGTCGGCCCGGACGAACCACCCGTCGGAGTCCAGGTAGCGGAGGCCGAAGAAGGCCCCGGCGGCCAGCAGGGCCAGGACGATCACGGCCACCAGGGCCGTCATGGCCCGGTGTCGTCCACCGACCTGGTCCATGTCCCCGTAGATGTCGTCGGTGGGGCGCCCGAAGGGCAGGTCCCCGGCTGCGGCGGCCTCCGGGTCGTCCTCCATGGGGAGGGCCGAGGCCCCGGCCACGACGGGCTGCTCGCCCGCCGGGTCGGGCTCGCCCGGGCCGGGCCCCTCGGGCACCGGAGCCGGCGGCGGCGGGGCGGGCGTGCCGGCCGGGGGGGTGGTGTCGTCGGCCTGGTCCACGACCACCGCCGGCATCTCGGTGGTGACCGGCAGCCCGCCGTCGGTGGCCGCCGGCTCGTCCGCGGGCCGGCCCTCGGGGACGGCTCCGGCGGCCCCGGCCCCGGCCCCGGCTCCGGCCGCGGCCCGCTCGGCCCGGCCGTCGTCGTCGACGACGTCGACCACCACGCAGGTGATGTTGTCCCGCCCGCCGCCGGCGTTGGCCCGCCGGACCAGCTCGGCGGCCGCCTCGTCCGGGTCGTCGATGGCGCCCAGCACCTCGACCATGGCGTCGGCGTCGACCTCGTTGAACAGGCCGTCGCTGCACAGCAGGTAGCGGTCGCCGGCGAACGGCTCGACGCCTCTCCAGTCGACCTCGACCTCGGCGTCGATGCCCAGGGCCCGGGTCAGGATGTTGCGCTGCGGGTGGACGGCGGCCTCCTCGGCGCTGAGCTGCCCGCCCCGGCGCAGGTCCTCCACCAGGCTGTGGTCCTGGCTGAGCTGCACCAGCTGCCCGTCGCGCAGGACGTAGACCCGGGAGTCGCCGACGTTGACCCAGGTCAGCTCCTCGGCCTCGGAGCCCTGCTCGACCAGGGCGATGGCCACCAGCGTGGTGCCCATGCCCCGCAGCTCGGGGGCCTGGTTGGCGTGGGCGAAGATGCGCCGGTTCGCCTCCTTCACCGCTTCGACCAGCGACGCCGCGGTGGGGGCGGTCACGACGTCCTCCAGCGTCTCCACGGCGATGGCCGAGGCCACCTCGCCCCCCTGGTGGCCGCCCATGCCGTCGGCCACCGCGAACAGGGACACCTCGTCGGCGATGAGCTTGGAGTCCTGGTTGTTGGATCGCAGCTGCCCGACGTGGCTGGCCGAGCCGGCCCGGAAGCGGGTCATCGGGGCCCCGCCGGGGACGGGGCCCGGGCGGGACGGGCCCGTCCCCCGGGAGCGGTGGGCGGGGAGGCGGTCATCCGAGCTCCATGACGGTGTTGCCGATCTGGACGAGGTCACCGCGCCGGACGGCGGTGGCCGCGGCCACCTTGGCGTGGTTGACGTAGGTGCCGTTGGTCGAGCCCAGGTCCTCGACCCAGGTCTGGCCGTCACGGGAGAAGATGCGGGCGTGGATCTGCGAGGCGAAGGTGTCCTCGGGGATGGCCACGTGGCAGCCGGCAGCCCGGCCCAGGGTCATCTCCGGGGCCAGCGGCCAGGTGCGGCCCCGCTGGTCGGCCGGCTCGACCACGGTGAGCTGGGTCGCCCCCTTGCGGCCCAGGCGCTTGGCCGGCGCCGCCGGCGGGCCGCCGGCCGGGACCGCCGGCCCCCCGGCCCCGGCCCGCTCCAGGCCCCGGGGCGGGTTGACCTCGGCCCACACGGCCCGCAGGACGCGGAAGAAGAAGAGGTACAGCAGCGCCAGGAGGCCGAACTTCATGATGGTGAGGAGCTGCTCGGACATGTCGCGGGGAGATTACCGGCCGCCCTCCACCCCGGAGCGCCGAGCCCCGGGGCCCCCACCCCGGGCCCCCGGCCGGGGCGCGGCCCCGGGATCGGGCCAGGGGCCCCGGTAGTCTCCGCCCCGTGGGTCTCAAGGGCTTCGAGCGGCGCCTGGAGCAGGCGGTGGAGGGGACGTTCTCCTTCGTGTTCAAGTCCGGGCTCCGCCCCATCGAGATCGGGCGGCGCCTCACCCGGGAGATGGACATCAACCGCTCCATCGATGTGCGGGGGCGGCCGGTGGTGCCCAACTCGTTCGCGGTGATGATCAGCGCCGAGGACCACGCCTCCTTCGCCGAGATCGCCGACAGCCTCACCCGGGAGCTGGCCGACGCCGCCCGCGACCACGCCCGGGCCGAGGGCTACTCGTTCCTCGGCCCGGTGAGCGTCACCCTCGAGGTGGCCGACATCCGCACCGGCACGTGCCGGGTCGAGGCCCACCTGCGGGAGGGGGCCGGGGGTTCGGGCGCCGGGTCGCTCCTCCTCCCCACCGGCGACCGGATCCCCCTGGGCGAGGAGGTGGTCACCATCGGCCGCCGGGCCGACTCGACCATCGTGCTCTCGGACCCCAACGTGAGCCGGAACCACGCCGAGATCCGCCCCGCCGGCACCGGCTGGGTGCTGGTCGACCTGGGTTCCACCAACGGGTCGCAGGTCAACGGCGTCCGGGTGTCGATCCAGCCCCTCGACGACGGGGCCGAGATCAGCTTCGGCAACACCCGCATCTGGTTCCAGGCCAGCTGAGCCGGCCCCCTGAGGCACCCGGGTCGGGGTCGGTCGTGGAGGATGGGTCGGTGCAGCCGTGGGCCCCCCCGTCAGCTCCCGGCGCCGGTCCGCCGGCGGCGCCGGTGGGCGAGGGGGAGCGGTGGGTGGTGGTCGACGCGCTGCGGGCCGTGGCCCTGCTGGGCATCGTGGTCGTCAACGTGGCCGCCTACCGGACGGGGGTGGGGCCCAACCTGGCTGCCGCCGGCGGGCCCATCGGCGGGGACGTCGAGCCTCTCACCGTCGGGCTGTCGGCCCTGGCCGAAGGGCGGTTCTACCCCCTGTTCTCCTTCCTGTTCGGGTGGGGCTTCGCCGTGCAGGACGCCCGCAGCCGGGCCCGGGGGCGCTCTGTGGCCGGGCCGTGGCTCCGGCGCTGCGGGGTGCTGCTCGCCTTCGGGGTGGCCCACGGGGTGCTGCTGTTCCGGGGCGACATCCTGACCACCTACGCCGTGCTGGGGTTGGCCCTCCTGCTGGTGCGTCGGATCCCGACCGGGTGGTTGGTGGCGGTGGGCGCGGTCCTGGTGGCGGGGCAGGCGCTGTTCGCCGCCGGCCTGGACGGCCTGGCCACCTTGCTGGTGCGCGAGACGGCGGAGGGGGAGGCGGACCTCCGGGCCGAGGTGGCGGTCGACTGGGCCGCCACTGCGGCTCGCTATCGGTCGGGGTCGTTCGGGGCCGTGGCCCGCCACCGGGCCGGCGAGCTGGCCGTGGACCTGCCTCTGGGGCTGCTGTCGGTGGGGGGGACGGTGTTGGGGATGATGGTCCTCGGCGTGGCCGCGGCCCGGGCCGGCTGGGTCGATCCCCGGCGCTGGCCCCGGTGGTTGCGGTCCGGGGCCGTGCCGTTGTGGCTGGGGGGCCTGGCCCTGTCGGTGCCGGCGGCGTGGGCGCTGGGCCAGGGCGCGGTGGTGGCCGACAGCGCCCCGCAGGCCGCGGCCAGCCGGCTGGCCTACGCCCTGCTGGGCCCGGCCGTGGCCCTGTTGTGGGCCGCGGTGGTCGTCCTCGCCGCCGGGACGGGTGTCGGCCGCCGGGCCCGGGACCTGCTGGCCCCCGCCGGGCGCATGTCGCTCACCTTGTACCTGGCCCAGTCGCTGGTGGCCTCGCTGCTGTTCACGGGCTACGGCCTGGGCCTCGGTGCCGAGGTGGGCATCGGGGCGGCGGTGGCGATCATGGTGGGGGTGTGGGCCCTGCAGGTGGTGGCGGCTCACCTGTGGTTCCGGGCCTTCACCACGGGGCCGCTGGAGGCCCTGGCCCGGGCGGGGACCTACCTCCGGTGGCCCCGGCTGCGGCGGCGGGGGGCCCCTTCTCCCTTGGCACCCTCGGACCCCCCCGGCTAGGTTCGGGCACTCCACTCGGGCGAGTGGCGGAATTGGCAGACGCGCTGGATTCAGGTTCCAGTGGGTGAAAACCCGTGGGGGTTCAAGTCCCCCCTCGCCCACCACTTCGGAGCGGTCGTCAGGGGCCTCGACCGGGCCCGGCGGGGCTGGCGGTCTCCCGTCGAGTCCCGCCCGTCGGACCCTCGGGGTGCCGCGGAGGTACGGTCCGGGGATGTTGCTGACGCCTCGGTACGACGGTCCGGCGGTGCTGCGGTTCACGGGGCCCATCGGGGACCCGGCCGGGCCGGTGCTGCGACAGCGGCGGCGGCTGGGGGAGACCCTGGGGCGCCTGGACGAGGGGCAGTGGGCGGCCCCCAGCCGGTGCGACGGGTGGACGGTGCGCGACGTCGTGGCCCACCTGGTGGGCACCGACCAGTTCTGGGTCATCTCGGCCGCCTCCGGCCTGGGCGGCGAGCCCACCCGGTTCCTGGCCTCCTTCGACCCGGTGGCCACCCCGCCGGCGCTGGTCGACGGCATGGGCGACCCAGGTCCCGCCGAGGTGCTGGCCTCCTACCTGGAGGGTGTCGAGGCCCTGGCCGCCACCCTCTCCGGCCTCGACGAGCAGCAGTGGTCGCTCCCGGCCGAGGCGCCGCCGGGCCACGTGCCCCTCCACGCCCTGGCCAGCCACGCCCTGTGGGACGCCTGGATCCACGAGCGCGACATCGTGCTGCCCCTCGGCCTGACCCCGGTCGAGGCGCCCGACGAGGTCCGGGCCTGCCTCCGCTATGCCGCCGCCCTCGGGCCCGCCTTCCTGGCCACCCGGGGCTCCGAGCGGACCGGCACCCTGCTGGTCGAGGGCACGGACCCGGCCCTCCGGGTCGTGGTCCGGGCCGGCGCCACCGTCACCGTCGGGGATGAGGAAGCGCCCTCCGACGCCGTGCGCCTGGCCGGGCCCAGCGTCGAGCTGGTCGAGGCCCTCAGCCTCCGGCGGCCGCTGCCCCAGGACGTCCCCGAGGACGACCGGTGGCTGCTCGACGGCCTGGCCACGGTGTTCGACGTGGTCGCCCCCGGCTGACGACCTCGGGGCCGGGGCGCGGCCGCGGTTGATCCCTCGCCTAGCTCGATCGGGCCCGGAGGACGAGGCCGAACACGGCACCGAAGCACAGGTGGTCGGCCCACTGGGGACCGGCGGGCAGGGCGGCCACGGCCGGCCAACGACGCCCCAGCACGCCGAGGTCGAGGGCGGCGATGGCCGCCCCCGCCGCTGCTCCGGCCAGGGGCCCGACCGGGCGCCGCCGGGCCAGGGCTCCGAGCGCCAGGCTCCACCCGGCCGAGACGGCGCCGTGGGCCACAGCCCCGGCGACCAGGCCCGGCCGGTGACGGCGGCCCGGCAGCAGGGTCCCGGCGGCGCGGGCCGCCGCCAGGGGGTCGGACCCCTCGGCGAGCGCCCACGCCGTCGACGGTGCGCCGCTCACCACGGAGGCGACGAGCCCGGCTCGGGCCACGTCGCCCCAGCTCGGTCGGCAGCGTGGTCGGCCCATGGCCCCACCTTCGCAGGCCCCGGACGGAGCGCACCCGTTCCTCCGCCCGGGTGGGAGCGCGACGGTTCCACCGCGCCGAGCAGGACATCAGCCCTTTGTCACGAAAAGTGGTGATAACACCACGGAGAGGGTTACTCCCTCGTTCCGGTGGGCAGTCCTCCCTGGCCGCGGCGAGCGGTGGAGACCACGATGAGACAGCGACCAGCACCCGACCGGGCCACCGCCCCCCCCGCCACCGTGGGGACGGGCCGCGCCCGGCGGCTGCTGCGGGACCTGCTCCTGGTGCTGGCCCTGGGCCTGGCTGCAGCCCTGCTCCGCTCCGCCTCCGCCGGCGCCGCTCCCGGAGGTGACCTGCTCCCGCCGGTCCCGTCTCCCCGGGCCGGGGCTGATGCTCCCCACCTCGGTCCGGCGTCGCACGTGGTGGCCGGGGCGACCGCCGCCGTGCGCCCCACGACCGACCGGCCCGGCACCGACCGCCAGGGCGCCGGAAGCCTGGCCGTCCCGGTCGCTCGGTCGGCCGGCGCTCGCTCGCTGCCGGCGTCCGGACCGTCGCCCCGCCCCCTCGTCGCTCCCGCTCCGGCCTTCACCCTCGACCTGGCGCCGGCGGCCCCCTCCGGCCCCGCTCCGGCATCCACCCTCGCCCCGGCGGCCCCGTCGATCCCGCACCCGGCGGCCCTCCCGGCCTTGGCGCCAGTCGCATCCGGCACCGGCGCCGGCGAGCGCCCCTCCTTCCGAGAGGCCCTCGTCCCGACCGGGGAGCCGGTGCCGGTGGTGGCCGATGTGGTCACCGACGTGCGGGCCCTCGGTGATCGGGTGCTCGGGCCGGTGCTCGAGCCGATCCGGCCCGTGCTGGCCCCCGTCGCGGCGGCGGGGCGGGCCGCGCTCGACCCGGTCCTGTCGCCGGTCCTGGAGCTCGCCGGCCCGCTCGGGGCCGCTCTCCCGGCGGCCAACCCCGTGTCGTCGGTGGCGGCCTCCTCCGGTGGTCCCGCCGGGGCGGCCCCTGGGGCCGGCCTGCCAGACCTGCTGCCGGCCCTCGGCGCCGGGGTCTCCGGGGCGCCGACCGCGCTGACTGCGGAGCTGGGCCCCGATCCGTCCCCTGTCCGGCGCACGGCGGTCGGCGAGACGGTTCCGGCCCCGCATCGCGGCGGCGTGGCCGCGGGGCCGGCCGGGGCGATCCCCGAGCTGGTGCCGGTGCCTCCCGCGCCGGCCCCGGCCGGTGCCCTCCCGGCCGTCCCCGGGCCCGGCGCCCCTCTCGGCGTCCTCACCCTGCTCGAGAGCCCGGCCGCTGCCGCTGCCGGGCTCGTCCCCGCGTCGTCGCCCGACGCGAACAGTGCCACCTGTCGCCGACCCGGGTACTCGCCCGACTGACGGACTCCTCCGGCCGACCTCTGGTCGGCCCACGTACCCGGCACCGGCCATCCGGTCGGGCCCCCTACGACGAGGAGAACTCAGATGCGAACTGCACTACGCGTCGCCTTGCGCGTCGCACTGCTGGCCATGGGACTGCTGTTCCTGTGGTCGAAGGCGGCATCAGCCGCCGACCCCCCACCCCCGACCCCCCTCTCGGACCTCTCGGCCCCCATCGAGCAGGTCGTGGGCCAGTTGCCCGCCCTGACCGACGCCGGTGACGCCGGCCTGCCGACCGGGGTGGACACCGATGTCACCGTGGACACGTGCGGCACCGGCGTGACCGTGCTGGGCCCGGGGGGCGAGGACTGCACCTCGCCGCCCGCCCCGGCCCCGGCTCCGGCCGAGGACCCCGAGGCCCCGGCCTCGGACATCGACGTGGAGGCGCCGGTCAGCCTGTGCGGCAGCGGCGTGACCCTGGCCGGCGACACCTCGACCACCTGTGAGGCCTCGGCGGAGACGGGCGACGCCTCCACCGGTGACGGCCACGGCGCCCCCCTGGACGGCGACGTCGAGGCCCCGGTCAACCTGTGCGGCCTCAACGCCACCGCCCTGGGCACCAACAGCACCGAGTGCTCGTCGACGTCCCTGGACGTCGACGAGCCGGCTGACGGGTCGACCTCCGGCACCGCCACCGACGGCGACGTCGAGGCCCCGGTCAGCGCCTGTGGCGTCGGCCTCACGGTGCTGGGCGAGAGCTCGACGGACTGCCAGCCCACCACGACCACGGGCGCCGACGACGGCGATCCCGCCTCGACCGACGCCGTCGGTGGTGGCGGCGTCGAAGCGCCGGTCGACGTGTGCGGTGTGGGCCTCGCCGTGCTGGGCGAGAGCTCCACGGGCTGCGTGGGCACCACCGCCACCGGCGACGACTCCGGCACGGCCGGGGCCCAGACCGTGGGCGGCGGCGACGTGGAGGCCCCCGTCAACGTGTGCGGCGTCGGGGGCTCGGTCCTCGGCGACTCCACCACGACCTGCCACCCGGCGGTGGCCACCGGCGACGACGGTGGCGACGGCACGACCGGCGACGGGACCGGCCTGGGCGGGACCGACAGCGATGTCGAAGCGCCCATCTCCGTCTGCGGAGTCGGGGGCGCCGTCCTCGGCGACTCGACCACCGCCTGCGGGCCCGTGGCCGGCACCGGCGACGACCCCTCGGGCGCCCCTGCCGGCGCCACCGGGCCCCTGGGTGACCTGGACGTCGAGGCCCCGGTCTCGGTGTGCGGGGTGACCGGCTCGGTGCTGGGCGACACCGCCACCACGTGCGGGAGCTCGATCGGCTCCGGCGACGACGGGTCCGGCGCGGCCGCCCCCACCGCGGGCGGGACCGTCGAGGCTCCCGTCAACGTGTGCGGTGTCAGCGGTACCGTCCTCGGTGACTCGGCCACTGCCTGCGGGCCCACCGTCGGCACCGGTGACGGCACCGGCTCCGGGGGCAGCGGCCCGCTGGGCGGCCTGGACGTCGAGGCCCCGGTCTCGGTGTGCGGGGTCACCGGCTCGGTGATGGGTGACACCACCACCACGTGCGCGGGTTCGGCCGAGGCCACCGCCGGCGGGTCCAGCGATGGCGAGCAGCCCGTCGGGCCCAGCGTCGCGGTCCCCGTCGACGTGTGTGGCGTCGGCGGGACCGTGCTGGGCAGCTCCAGCACCACCTGCGCCGGCGGCCCCGGCACCCGCCGCCAGAGCGACGAGGACGTGGAGATCACCATCGACGTCTGCGGCGTCGGCCTCTCGGTCCTCGGGGACGGCAGCACCACCTGCGGGGCCGACCCGGGCGACCCGACCGACCCCGTCGATCCCATCGATCCGATCGATCCCGTCGACCCGACGGACCCGGGTGATCCCACCGACCCCGTGGACCCGGCGGACCCCGGGGACCCGGCGGACCCCACCTCCGTGCTCCCCCAGGGGCCGGTCGAGCGACCGGTCGAGCAGCCGGTCGAGCAGCCCGGCACCGAGGTCTCCCCGACCCCGGTGTTGGAGCGGATCCCCACCGGCGCCGACGTCGGCGCTGAGGGGCCGCTGGCCAGCACCGGGTTCGATGGTCGCCTGGTCGGCCTCGGCCTCTTGCTCCTCCTCCTCGGCTGGGCCCTCACCCGGGCCCGGCGCCTGGCCCTCGGCTGAGGCCCGGCGTGGACGCGGCTGTGCCGCGGGTCGCCTCCGGGCGCCCCGCGGCACAGCCGCGCCGGAGGGACACTGGTCCCCTGATGACCGCTTCTTTCGAACCCCGTGATCGCGGCGTCTCGCCTCGCTGGCGGGCTCAACGAGGAGCGATGACGGGGACCGCAGGAAAGTAGGTGTGGTAGCGGGCCACATCCCTGGTGAGCAGGGCGAGCCCATCGACAGCCGCGTGCGCACCGATGAAGAAGTCGGGCAGCGGTGAGGACCGGGCGCCGCCTTTGCGCCGATACGAGACGAACACCTTGCCGGCGAGGAACGCTGCCGCCCAGGGGATGGCAACCCGGTTGAAGTCCTGTCGAGGAAGTGCCGCTTCGAGATCCTCGACGCGGGAGAAGCGGATCGAGACCTCCGCATAGATCACCGGGTTGATGATCAGCGGGCCGCCTTCCGCAGCATGGGCCAGCGCTTCGATCGACCAGTCGAGCCATCGCGGGTCCTCGGTGAGCACATCGAGGAGTACGTTGCTGTCGACCAGGGTTGCCGCCATCTTCAGTCGCCGCGGGTGAGCGCCATGATCTCGTCCGTACCCAGGTGTACGTCACCGCGTCCGCGCAGGCGCTCCGCGACCCGTCGTCCCCGCGTGGGATCACCGTTGCGCTTGCGCACGACGATCGTGTCCCCCTCACGTTCGAACTCCACATCGGAGCCGGCTCCGATGCCCATGGCGTCGCGCAGATCCTTGGGAATCGTCACCTGTCCCTTCTCAGTCACCTTCATGGTAGGAATCCTACCAGTAAGAGTAAGAACGTCGCGGACATCGGCGGCCCGGATGCGGACGACTCAGGAACCACGACGGGATTCGCACCCGCTCCCACGATGAAGGGCATAGCCCCGGCCCCGACCACTTGGCCCGGCGGGAGCGTGTGAGTCGGCCGGGCGAGACGACCGGGCCTTACCCACTCGCGACGGTCGGGCCCGGGGCCGGAGTGGGCAGGAGGCCCGACGCCACGGCGAGGTCGATAGCCGACTGGCCCGGCGTGTCGTTCAGGGCTCTGAGGTGCTGATCGTCTACCACTCGCACACCTTCGATCGAGTGCGACGAGCCGGTAACGCTGCCATCGCACCAGACCGAGACTGTCGAGGGGGGCCGGTCTGCGTGGGCACGAACCGCAGCCGCCCACCGCCCATCTGATTGATGTTCCCTTCGGCCCGCGACTCCGACTCGTACACGAAGTGCAGGTCGGGGAACGTGAACGAGCTGGCCGTGGTCGAGAACGCGCCGTCGAACACCCCGGTCTCCGGGTCGTAGTTCTGGCCCCCGTATCTGACGCTGGGACCGTCGGGGACGAAGTGGACGATCCCGACCCTGAGCGGCCGGCCGTCCTCGCCGCGGACCACGTTCACCCACGTGCCGTCGACCCATTCGTTCCCGCCGAGCAGACGCCGGACCCGCGCCCGTCGGATCGTCCGATCGGCCAGGTGGTTGGAGATCAGGCCTGCGGCCGCCACGATGCCGATGCGGGGCGCCAGCACGAGCCACCCGTTCCAATTTGACGCCGGCCAGGGCGCCAGTGGCCACCACCCGAGGGCGACCCCCATCGAGACGATGATCCTGTGCAGGTTCCCGAGCGACACCTGGCTCCCCCATCGTGACGGACGACGACACAGGGGTACGTGTCCCGAGCTGAGCACCCCTGATTACCGCTCTTTCGAACTCCCTGACCAGAGAGTTGCTGGTGAGGCTGGTATGTCAGGTTGGGCGGAGGGTGTGAAGGAGTCCGGCCATCGATGGAGACGGCAAGCCGACCGATCGCGATGCTACGACGGGTCGTCGTCGAGCTGTTCTGCCTCTGCCAGGCCAGCTTCGACCTCTTCCGGCAAGGGCAAGTCGGGGTCCGGCCACACCTGGGTCCCGTGCTTCTGAATGTGGCCCAGGGGGATCTTGGGGTTGTTGAGGTGGTCGGGTGCGCTGCCTTCTGAACGGGCTGCAGCCTGGCCAAGCAGCCGCTGCTCCCAGCGGGAGAAGTACAACTCCAGCGCCGCTGGCGTGATCTCGTAGATGGCTTCGGGGGACGACTGGTCGAAAACGGCCACAATCCAGAGGTGGACCTGTCGATAGCGCGCGATGTTGGCCAGGGTCAGGGTGTGCTCGGTCGTCACTGCCAGGCTGGTCTTGCGTTCGCCCCGGGCGTTGACGCGAGCGACCGTCTTCATCTCGTAGCGCCGCCCTTGGGCGTCGATGGCGTCGTCGCCTTCCCGGTCGAGCTTGGTCAGGTCGAACAGCGTGAGCATCAGCAACTCCTTGAAGCCGCCGTCGTCGAAGACGTTGTGAATTCCGCGGTCAGAGGCGTGATGTTGGAGTTCCACGCCCAGGTCCACCAGATGACCCACGTCGCCGGTCGGGATGAGGCGCCGCGAGGACAGTTCCTGCGCGGGGGTCACGGCGCAGCCTCGAATAGCGCCGCTACAGGCACGTCCAGGGCCGACGCAACCGCCAGGATGTTGTCGAGGCCGACGTTTCGCTCGCCGCGTTCCAGGCCCGACAGATAGGTGCGGTGGATTCCGGACCGCTCGGCGAGGGCCTCCTGTGACAGTCCGGCCCGCACACGGAGAGCCCGGACTCGCTGCCCGAAGGCCACGCGACCAGGATGACCCGACTTGTCGTACCCCTCCGTCATGATGGAGCCGAACGGTAGGGTTCTGTCGACTATGGGGCTACAGCCTATGAGTAACATCCCCGCGGTGAGCGAGGAGCTAGTGGTCGGCCGAAGCGACCCTGTGTACATGGCCCACGGCTACCTGACGAAGGTGCCGGTGCCGGCGATTCTGCCGTTCATCGAGGCCTTCTGTCCGGAGGGCGGAACCGTTGTCGACCCGTTTGCGGGCTCTGGCATGACGGGGGTGGCCGCGGCCATGATGGGCCGGCGAGCCAGGCTGTTCGACATCAGCGTCCTGGGCCAGCACATCGGCAGCAACTACGTGAACCTGGTCGACGCTGACCAGCTTCGGAAGGTGGCATCCGAGGTCGTCGCCGCGGCTGAGACCCCGCTTGGGGGCTCTTACAGCGTGGCCTGCGAGCATTGTGGCCAGGTGGCTCGGCTCGTCAAGGCCGTCTGGAGCATCGAGGTGGCCTGCGGTGGATGCACGGCGCCGGTCAACTATTACGAGGCGCTGGAAGCCGCCGCCTGGTCCAAGCCGAACATGATCTGCCCGCAGTGCTCGGAGGCGGTCAGCGCACGACTCCCCCATGTCGGCGAGCGGGCGGTCCTCGACCACATCGTCTGCGGCTGTACTCCCAAACAGCGGGAGCAACCACCGTCGCCGCTCCCCATGGGCCACCTCAACGAAGTGCTCGCGGAGGCTCCTAATGTCGAGATCACGCCAGATCGGCAGATGTACCAAGCGCAATCACTTGGCAAGTCCGGCCGGACCACGATCGCCTCGTTCTACTCGGCTCGGAATCTCGCCGTTCTGACCGAGTTGCGCCGTCAGATCGGACTGGTTCCTGATGAACGTCTGCGCTCGAAGCTGCTGTTCGCGTTCACGGCCAGCTTGACCCGCGCCTCCAAGCGGTACCAGTGGTCCCGACAGCGGCCATTGAACGCCGCCAATGCCAACTACTACGTAGCTCCGGTCTTCTACGAGTGGAACGTCTACGACCTGTTTCTTCGCAAGGTCGAAGCGGCGATTCGGTCGGATGACTTCGTCCGTCGGCCGGTACTGAACCGTGGAGATCACGACGGAGAATGGCCCAACGTGCGCTACGAGGTGTTGAGCGCCGAGGCGCTTCCGCTCCCTGACGCTAGCGTTGACTACGTCTTCACCGACCCACCATTCGGCTCCAACCTGTTCTACGCCGATATGGCGTTGTTCCAGGAGGCCTGGCTCGACGGCTTCACCGACGTTACCCGGGAGGCCGTCGTTCGTCGGGGCGGCGACCGACGAGCATCGACCGAGCGGTACGCACGGATCCTCACGCAGGCCCTCAGAGAGTGCAGGCGGGTCCTCCGACCAGGTGGACGCGTCAGCATGGTGTTCGGAAACTCATCCGGGGCAGTGTGGTCACTCGTCCAGCAAGCCATCCGCGAAGCCGAGTTGACGATCGAACCCGACGAGCTCGTGGTGCTCAACAAGGGCCAACGTTCGGTGAAGGGCCTCGCCTCCGGCTTCGAGCACGTCGCGACGCTCGACCTCATCTTGACGATGCGCGCCAGCAGACAACAGGCAGACGTGGCGCTGCAGCCGTTCCCGGCGAGCTTGGTACGTTCGATTGTCCAGCGGACTCTCCATCTTGGCGGGCAGAGCCCCAGTCATCTCTATCTTGAGCTGCTGAGAACCGGCTTCCGTGAAGGCTTCGATCTCAGCAACCTCGATCTCAAGGCCGTCACGGCGGATTTACTGGCTGACGGCTGGGCACTGGACTCAAGGACTGGGCACCTACTCCGCACGGCTGCCTGAGGGCCTGTGAGACGAGGACGGCTCAAACGGCGGCGTAGAGCTTCGGTGCCCGCCCTCGTGGGCACGATCGTCACCGACCTCCTTGACAGTGCCGGCGTCGAGGCGCTTCAGCATCTACCGGACCAGCGCAGGAGGCACGCACGTCCTATCATATGGATGGCGAGCCCGGTAGCGAGACGGGTCCAGAACAACGAAGGCCCAGGCGGCGAAAACTCAGCTGAACTGGGCCTTCGCTTGCAGCACCCCCGACGGGATTCGAACCCGCGTTGCCGGCTTGAAAGGCCGGTGTCCTGGGCCGCTGGACGACGGGGGCCCGACCGCCCGGGGGCGGTGCGGGGACCGTAGCGGTCCCGGGGCCCAGCGGTCAGGCAGGATCGCCCAGGGCGTCGACGGCGTCGGACACCATCAGGCCGAGGTGCTGGTAGACGGCCCAGGCCTGGAGTGCTCTCCGGCCCGCCTCGGCCACCGCGTCGTCGTCGCTCTCGGCCGCGGCCAGGGCCGCCTCCAGCTCGGCCTGTTCCTGTTCCGGGTCGCTGGTCACCTGCAGGCGTTCGGCCAGCACCAGGCGTAGGGCGTTCACCCCCTGCATCCAGGCCACCAGCTCGTCCTCGTTGAGCACCGTGCCCGGCGGCTGGTCCAGGGCGGCCAGGGCGACCCGGCGGGCGTCGCGGAGGCGGCCGCCCTGCTCGATCTGCCAGGCCGCCTCGGCCAGCACGTCCTCGGTGTGGGCCGGGGGGAAGAGGCGGCGCAGGCCGGGATCGGCCGACGGGTCGTCGAGCAGCGGGTCGAGCTGGCCGGCCAGGTCGGCGATCAGGTCCACGGCGTCGTCGTCCAGGTTCAGCACGAACCGGCCCTTCCGCTTCCGCTCCACCAGCCGGCGGCGCCGGAGCCTCACGTGGACTGCTCCATGGTCGCCCACAGGCCGTGCTCGTGGAGCCGGAACACGTCGAGCTCCGCCTTGTCCCGGGACCCGCTGCTGACCACCGCCTTGCCCTCGGTGTGGACCTGGAGCATGAGGTGGTCGGCCTTGGCCTTGGAGTAGCCGAACAGCTTGCGGAACACCCAGGCCACGTAGGACATGAGGTTCACCGGGTCGTCCCACACGATGACCTGCCACGGTCGAGCCGGGTCGGCGGCGTCGTCGACGACGGGATCGTGCACCTCGAGGGGGGCCACCTCGGTCGTCGACATGGCTCGATCCTCCCAGGCGCGCCCCCGGTCACGCTACGGCGGCGCTGGGCGCCGGCTCGGCCCGCTACGCCGGGGCCCGGGACGTGGTGGCCTCGCGGGCGCCGCCGCCGGGCTCCACGGCGGCCCGGGGCAGGGGAGCGGCCAGCGCCAGCAGGAGGCGCAGAGCCGCGGCCCACACCAGCATCGAGCCCAGGACGTGCAGGCCCACCAGCAGCTCGGGCACCCCGGTGGCGTACTGGAGGTAGCCGAGGGCGCCCTGCAGGACCACGGCGGTGAGCAGGGCGGTGGCGCGCTCCAGGGCCACGCCGCCCGGCGCCTCGCGCCGCAGGCGCACCCCCAGCGCCACCAGCGTGGCCAGCAGCACCCAGGTCAGCCCGCTGTGCACCTGGGCCACCCGGGTGATGGAGAGCGAGAGGCGCTCGGCCTCGGCGTCGCCGGCGTGGGGTCCCGACCCGGTGACCAGGGTGCCGGCCAGCAGGACGGCGGCGGCCAGGGCCACCACGGCCCGGGCCAGGCGCACGGCGGGGGGCGAGGCCGGGGCGGGCCCGGCGGCGGCCCGGCCGCCGGGGCCGTCGGGCAGCCCGGCCCGGTGGTGCAGGATCACGGCGTCGGCCACCAGGACGGCGGACAGCACGAAGTGGCCCTGCACGGCGACGGGGTGGACGTGGACCACGACCACCAGGGCGCCCAGGAGGATCTGGCCGATCACGCCGGCTACCAGGCCCCACGACAGCAGGGTCAGGTCGCGGCGCCGGGGCACCCGGCGGAGGGCGCCCAGCACGGCCAGGGCCACGGCCACCGAGACTGCCCCGGTCACCAGGCGGTTGCCGAACTCGATCCACGGGTTGAGGCCCGACTCGGCCCGGGGCACGAAGTCGCCCGGCTCGCACCCGGGCCACGTCGAGCAGCCCAGGCCCGACTCGGTGAGGCGGACCGCCGCCCCCGTGACCACGATGAACACCAGCGACCACAGGGCAGCGAGGGTGAGGCGCCGGTAGGCGGAGGGGGAGACGGCCCGGGCCCGGTCCATGACGGCCACGGTCCGAGGGTACGGCCTCGGCCCCGCCCGGTCCCCACGGGGAGGCTCGACGGGATGAGATCGCCGCTCCCCTTTGGCCCCCTCCGCAGGGCGGCCGTAGTGTCGCCGCCGTGACCCCGCCGACCCCCGGTGCTGCGACCGTGACCCCGGCCCCCGGCCGGCCGGTCGTGCGCCCCCGGCGGCCCGTGTCGCAGGTCCTGGCCGGCCACGGCCACGGCCCGACCAGGGGCCGGGGCGCCATCGCCGCGCCCCCGGTGGAGGCCGTGGACGCCCTCGACGGGGCCGCCACCGTCGCTCCCCCCCGCTCCCGGCTGGCGGCGTACGTCGCCCTGACCAAGCCCCGCATCATCGAGCTGCTGCTGGTCACCACCGTCCCCACCCAGGTGGTGGCGGCCCGGGGCCTGCCCTCGGGGTGGCTGGTGCTGTGGACGGTGCTGGGCGGCACCTTCGCCGCGGGGGGGGCCAACGCCATCAACATGGTGGTGGACCGCGACATCGACCGGCTGATGAAGCGGACCCGCAACCGGCCGCTGGTCACCGGTGAGCTGACGCCCCGCGCCGCCCTGGCCTTCGCCCTGGGGCTGGAGGTGGCGGCCTTCGCCCTGCTGTGGGGGGCGGTCAACCTGCTCTCGGCCGTCCTGGCCGTGTCGGCCACCCTGTTCTACGTCTTCGTCTACACGATGTGGCTGAAGCGCACCTCGAAGCAGAACATCGTCATCGGCGGGGCGGCGGGGGCGGCTCCGGTGCTCATCGGCTGGTCGTCGGTGACCGGATCGCTGGCCTGGGCGCCGGTGGTCCTGTTCGCGGTGATCTTCGTGTGGACCCCGCCCCACTTCTGGGCCCTGGCCGTGCGCTACCGCGAGGACTACGCCGCCGCCGAGGTGCCCATGTACCCGGTGGTGGCCACCCTGCGGGCCACCACGGTGCGCATCGTGGCCTACACCGCGGTGATGTGGGCCCTGACCCTGGCCTTCGGCGTGGTGGCCGACATGGGGGCCCTCTACGGCGCCGCCGCCCTGGTGCTGGGCGGGGCCTACCTGGCCCTGACGCTCGACCTGCTGCGCCGGCCCGAGGCCGACCGGGCCATGCGCCTGTTCCACTGGTCGATCACCTACGTGACCCTCCTGTTCGGGGCCATGGCCCTCGACCAGCTCCTGGCCGCGCCATGACGGCGGGGTCGGTGCTGCCGACGCCGCCGGGGCGGTGGGCGGGCTCGTCGGAGGCCGGGCCGGGCGGGGCGGCGCGGGGTCCCGCGGACCCCCTCGCACCCCAGCCCACGAGGGATTCGGGGGCCCTGAGAGGCCCTGTGTATTGTCCCGAGCCGATAGGAGCCGTCTCCCCAGATGGCGCCGCCGCGTCCCACTCGCGGTGGGCGGCGCCGACGAGGTCCACGCGTCGATGACTGCAACCCAAGCCCCCCCGGCGACCACCAGTGCGGGCGCGTCCCCGAGCCTGGCCCAGGAGCCCGTCACGGGCCTGGCCCGCGTCCTCGGCTCGACCGACCACAAGGTCGTGGGCCGGCTCTACGTCGGCGCCGCCCTGCTGCTGGGCCTGGCCTCGGCCGTCACCGGCCTGCTCGGTGGCCTGGACCGCGTCGACGGCACGCTGGGCAACACGGTGCTCGACGAGGGCAGCGCCCCCCAGGTCGTCACGTTCCACACCACCTCGGCCGTGCTCCTGTTCCTGGTGCCCGCCCTCCTGGGCCTGGCCATGGTGGTCGTGCCCCTCCAGGTCGGGGCCCGGGCCATCGCCTTCCCCCGGGCCGCCGCCGCCTCGTTCTGGGCCTTCCTCATCGGGGCCGGCATGACCTGCGTCGCCTACGCCCTCAACGGCGGTCCCGGCGGGGGCCGCGCCGATGCCGTCGACCTGTGGGCCGCGGCGTCGGTCGTGGTGGTGGGGGCCCTGGTGGTGGGCTCGCTCTGCGTGGCCACCACCGCCCTGGCCGTCCGCACCCGGGGCATGGGGCTCGACCGGGTCCCCATGTTCACCTGGTCGCTGCTGTGCGCCGCGGTGGTGTGGCTCCTCACCCTGCCGGTGCTGGCCGCGGTCCTGGTCGTCATGTACGTCGACCACCGGTACGGGCAGGTCTTCCTGGGCGGGGGCGGGCCGGCCATGGCCGAGCGCGTCGCCTGGGTGGGCCGCCAGCCCCAGGTCTACGTGCTGGCCGTGCCGGTGCTGGGCATCGCTCTCGACGCCGTGGCCACCGCCACCGGGCGTCGCCTGCCCAACCGGCCCGTGGCCCGTGTCCTGATCGGGGCCTTCGCGGTGCTGGGCGTGGGCGCCTTCGCCCTGGCCGCCATCTCGCCGGGGGCAGCCGACCAGCCCGTCACCAAGGGGATGGCCCTGCTGGCCCCCCTGCCGGTGCTGGGCGTGCTCGGCCTGGTGGGCGCGGCCCTGAGGGCCGGCAAGCCCAAGCTCACCAGCGGCCTGGTCGGTTCGGTCCTGGCCCTGCTCGTCCTGCTGGTCGCCACCCTGGTGGGCGCGGCCACCCCCTTCGAGGGGGCGCTGGAGCTGGCCGACACCCAGTGGGTCACCGCCCAGTCCCACCTGACGATGGTGGCCGCCTTCATCGGCCTGGTGGCCGGGCTGTTCCACTGGTCGACCAAGGTCCTGGGCCGGGCCGGGAGCGAGGCCGCCGGGCGCACCGCGCCGCTGGTCCTGGCCCTGGGGGCGCTGGTCCTGGCCGTGCCCGAGGCCCTCTCCGGCCTGACCGGCGACGGCGACGAGGCCGTCACCGGCATCGAGGCCATGAACGGCGTGGCCCTGGCCGGCGCCGGCCTGGTGGTCGTGGGGGCCCTGCTGGCCGTGGCCGGCCTGGTGGGCCGGCGTCGCGACGACGAGCCCGCCGACCCGTGGGGCGGGCAGACCCTGGAGTGGGCCACGGCCTCGCCCCCGTCCTTCGCCAACTTCGACGGTGACGTCCCCGAGGTGACCTCGGCCGAGCCGCTGCTGGCGGCCGAGCCCGACGACGAGGAGGCCCCGGCCTGATGTCCGCCGCCACCGCCACCCACGACGACCTGGCTCACACCGAGGTCGAGGCCTACGACCTGGTGCCCGACGAGGCCCCGGCCGGCGGCGCCCGGCCCCGGGTCCTGCTGGTGGGCACGGCCCTGGCCGGCGGGGCCATCATCACCTTCTTCGCCGGGCTCATCGGGCTCTACCTGTCGGTCCGCCAAGGCGTCATCGCCTCCGCCCCGGCGGACGAGAGGGCCACGGCCTGGCTGGCCGACGGCAACCCCATCCCGCTCACCCCGGCCAACATGGCCTTCGGCACGCTCCTGCTCTCGTGCGTGACCATGCAGTGGGCGGTGGACTCGGTGCGCCGCAACGACCGCCGCAACGCCTACTTCGCCCTGGTCATGACCATCCTGTTCGGCGGGGCGGTGATCAACGCCACCGCCTTCCTCTACCAGCAGGCCGGCCTGCCCATCGCCGGCCCGTCGCCCTCCGGCCTGCTGTTCTACGCCGTCACCGGGGCCCACCTGGCCCTCATCGTCGGCGCCCTGGTCTTCGCCGGGCTGATGACAGTCCGGACCCTGGGCGGCGAGTACGCCGGACGGGACCGGGAGGGCATCGTGGCCGCCAGCGTCATCTGGTACCTGACCACCGCCATCTTCGGCGTCATCTGGTACGCCGTCTACGTGACGAAGTAGCGAGGGACGACGTTGTTCACCACCGGTTCCAAGTGGTTCTTCGGCCTGGCCGCAGCGGCCTTCGTCGGCGCCCTCGTCTACGGCGGGGCGACCGCCCCCGACGAGGTCTCCCTGTCGACGTTCACCGGCGTCCTCACCTTCGGGTACAAGGGCGCCGTCGGCGACCACGTGGGCTACGCCGTGCTCATGGGCCTGGCCGGGGCCGGGGTGTTCCTGGGCGCCACCACCGCCGCCTTCCGCGACGCGGACGTCGACGCCGGGGCCCAGCTCCTGCAGCGGGACACGGTGCCCGAGGTCGTGGCCCCGCCGCAGGGCAGCTACTGGCCGGTCATCGCCGCCTTCGGGGTCGGCTTCGTCACCGTCGGCCTGGTCGCCGGCCAGGCCCTGGTCCTCCTGGGCCTCGCCGTCCTGGCCGCCGCCACCTTCGAGTGGGCCATCTCGGCCTGGGCCGAGAAGGCCACCGGTGACGACGCGGTCAACCGGGCCATCCGCCGGCGGGTGATGCTGCCGGTCGAGGTGCCGGTGCTGGGCCTCCTGGGCGTGGCCGTGTTCGTGCTCAGCATGTCCCGCATCCTCCTGGCCCTGCCCCAGGGCGGCGTGTACGCCCTGTTCGCCCTGGTGCCGGTGCTGGTCCTGGTGGCGGCCTTCGTGCTGGCGGCCAAGCCCCGCATCAACCCCCAGGTGGTCGCCGTGCTGTGCGTGGTCGGCGCCCTGGCCGTGCTGGCCGGTGGCGTGATCAGCGCCTCGGTCGGCCCCCGGGAGATCGAGCCCCACCACGCCGAGGAGGAGGGCGAGGGCGAGCACGAGGGTGCCCGCCCCGTCGACCCCGGTGCTCCCGTCGTCGTGCCCGGGCAGCCACGATGACCATCGACCCGTCCGCCGTGCCGGCTCCCGAGGCGGAGACGGCCACCCCCACCCCTGACGAGGGAGCCTTCATGTCCCTGCTGCGCCGGGCCCGCCTCCTGGGCCCCGCCCTGGCCGTCGTCGCCTTCGCCGGCGCCTGCGCCAGCAACGCCCCCCAGGACACCCTGGAGCCCGAGGGGCGCTACGCCCGGGACATCGACCGCCTCAGCGACCCGATCTTCATCGTGGCCGGCGTGGTCTTCGTGCTGGTCCTGGGCGGCGCGGTGCTGATCGCCCTCCGGTTCCGGGCCCGGGGCCAGGAGCACTTCGAGGACATGCCGTCCCAGATCCACGGCCACAACGCCCTGGAGATCGGCTGGACCCTCCTGCCCGCCGTGGTCCTGGGCCTGGTCGGCGTGGCCAGCGTGGCCGCCATCTTCAACCTGGCCGAGGAACCGCCCGAGGACGCGGTGACGGTTCAGGTGGTGGGCAACCAGTGGTGGTGGGAGTACCGCTACGACGTCAACG
The DNA here is from genome assembly GCA_035630295.1 of Acidimicrobiales bacterium. Taxonomy (NCBI): domain Bacteria; kingdom Bacillati; phylum Actinomycetota; class Acidimicrobiia; order Acidimicrobiales; species Acidimicrobiales bacterium. Next base: position 41,905 of record DASQKY010000037.1, read on the forward strand.
GGAACGGCAGCTACTCCGACCCCGAGGACGTCGTCACCGCCAACGACCTGGTCATCCCGGCCGGCCAGCAGGTCGGCCTGGAGATCACGTCCCGTGACGTCATCCACTCGTTCTGGGCCCCCAAGCTGAACGGCAAGCGCGACGCCGTGCCCAACCGCACCCACCCGTGGAACCTGCAGGCCGACGAGCCCGGCGAGTTCATCGGCCAGTGCACCGAGTACTGCGGGCTGTCGCACGCCGAGATGCGCCTCAAGGTGGTGGCCCTGGACGAGGCCGACTTCGACGCCTGGATCGCCGAGCAGCAGCGCGACGCCGAGCCCTACGCCGAGGGCGACGAGAGCCTGGAGGCCCTCGGCTACCAGGTCTTCACCCAGCAGCTCTGCTCCAGCTGCCACCAGATCGACGGCATCAACGAGGAGAACTTCTCCGACGAGGACGTCCCCGAGTTCGCCCGGGACATCATGGGCGGGCCCGGCACCATCACCGACCCGCTCCTCCAGGCCAGCCGCCACGCCCCCAACCTGACCCACCTGATGAGCCGCACCACCTTCGCCGGCGGCAAGTTCGACCTGGTGCGCGACACCGAGGAGTGCCGGGCCCTGGGGCTGGACTGGGCCGAGGACCCCGAGACCCGGGACCGGTGCCTCGACCGGGGGGCGCTGGAGGCGTGGTTGCGCAACCCGCCGGCCGAGAAGGCCATGCAGGCCGAGGCGGTGCCGGGCCGCAGCCCGCGCCGGGGCATGCCGGCCCTCGACCTGACCGAGGAACAGATCGACCAGCTGGTCTCCTACCTGATGACGCTCACGTAGGACGACGGGAGAGATCGCGATGACGACGACCACGCCTCCGACCGGCCCCCTGGCCCTGCCCTCCGGGGAGGAGCCGCGCCGCAACCCGCTCGGCGCCTTCGCCCGGCCCACCGCCACCGCCGGGTGGCGCAGCTGGATGACCAGCGTCGACCACAAGCGGATCGGCATCATGTACGGGGCGGCGTCCCTGTTCTTCCTGTTGATCGGCGGGTTCGAGGCCCTGCTCATCCGGGTGCAGCTGGCCCAGCCCGACGGCCAGCTCCTCTCGGCCGACGCCTACAACCAGATCTACACGATGCACGGCACGACCATGATCTTCCTGGTCGTGATGCCCATCGGCGCCGCCTTCATGAACTACCTGATCCCGTTGCAGATCGGGGCCCGCGACGTCGCCTTCCCCCGCCTCAACGCCCTCAGCTTCTGGACGTTCATGGGCGGCGGGATCGTCCTCAACTCGTCCTGGTTGCTGGGTGGGGGGGCCGACGGCGGCTGGTTCAACTACGCCCCCAACAACGGCGTGGTCTTCTCCCCCAGCCACGGCATCGACTTCTGGAACATGGGCCTGCTGATCACCGGCATCGCCTCGCTGGTCGGCGCCATCAACCTGATCGTCACCTGCCTGAACCTGCGGGCCCCGGGCATGACCTTCTTCAAGATGCCGGTGTTCACCTGGATGGGCCTGGTGACGCAGTTCCTGCTGCTGTTCGCCATCCCGGTGCTGACCGCGGCGCAGTTCCTGCTGCTGTTCGACCGGCTCTTCGGGGCCCGGTTCTTCGACACCTCGGCCGGGGCCGACCCGCTGCTGTGGGAGCACCTGTTCTGGATCTTCGGGCACCCGGAGGTCTACATCATGATCCTCCCGGCCTTCGGGGTGATCTCCGAGATCATGCCGACCTTCAGCCGCAAGCCGATCTTCGGCTACCCGTTCATGATCTTCTCGGGGATCGCCATCGGCTTCATGGGTTGGGGGGTGTGGGCCCACCACATGTTCGCCTCCGGTGTGGGGCCCCTGTCGGTGGCCGCCTTCTCGGTCTCGACCATGTTCATCGCCGTGCCCACCGGGGTGAAGATCTTCAACTGGCTGGCCACCATGTGGGGTGGCCGGCTCAAGTTCTCGGCCCCGATGCTCTACTCGGTGGGCCTGGTCACCATGTTCACCATCGGTGGCCTCTCGGGGGTGACCCACGCGGTGGCCGCGTCGGACACGCAGCAGACCGACACGTACTACATCGTCGCCCACTTCCACTACGTGCTGTTCGGCGGCGCCCTCTTCGGCTTCATCGGCGGCTGGTACTTCTGGTGGCCCAAGGTCTTCGGCTACGTCCTGAACGACCGGGTGGGCAAGGTCAACTTCTGGATCCTGCTGATCGGCTTCAACCTGACCTTCGGGCCCATGCACATCCTGGGCCTCCAGGGCATGCCCCGGCGGATCTACAGCTACCGCGACGGCTACGGCTTCAACCTGTGGAACTTCGTGAGCACCGTCGGCGCCTTCATCATCGCCGTGTCGTTCCTGATCTTCTTCTGGAACATCGTCCGGTCCCGCCGGGCCCACGTCCGGAGTGGTGCGACCATGGTCGCCGACCCCTGGGACGCCCGCAGCCTGGAGTGGTCGGTGCCCAGCCCCACCCCGGCCCACAACTTCGACGTGGTGCCCACCATCCGCCGCCTCGACGACTTCTGGCACCGCAAGTACCAGGAGGACGCCGGGGGCAAGCTGGTGCGGGTGGCCACCTCCGAGGAGGTCGCCCAGCCCGGCAACGGTGAGGGCGTGCACCTGCCGTCCCCGTCGTACTGGCCGCTGGTCCTCTCCGCCGGCTTCCCGTTCGTGGCCTGGGGCCTGATCTTCAACCTGTGGCTCTGCCTCGTCGGGGGCATCCTGGTGGTCGCCGCCATCTACGGCTGGGTGCTCGAGCCCTCGACCGCCCCCGAGGCCCACCGCGGCTCGGACGACCACGACCCGGACGACCACCCGGCACCCACCGATGACGGCGCTGCCGCCACGCCCGAGGAGGCTGCGCTCGTTGACTGAGACCACCCTGTCCGATGAGCTCGACGACGCTCGCGCCCTGGAGCAGCGCTCCGAGCGGGCCGCGGCCTACGCCGACGGGCCCGACGGCCACGACCACCACGCCACCAACACGGGGATCTCCAACCCCAAGCTGGCCATGTGGGTGTTCCTGGGCTCGGAGTGCCTGCTGTTCGGCGGGCTGATCTCCACGTTCCTGCTCTACAAGCACAACAACCAGGCCGGTGGCCCGACGCCGCACGAGCTCTACGACATCGAGCTCACGTCGATCTCGTCGTTCGTGCTGCTGATGTCGTCGCTGACCATGGTGCTGGCCGTCTCGGCCATCCAGCGGGGGGAGCACTCCCGCCTCCGCCTGTGGTTGGCCACCACCGCCATCCTGGGCGCCACCTTCATCGCCGGCCAGGTCTACGAGTTCCAGGTCTTCGTGAAGGAGGGCCTGGGCTTCACCACCAACGCCGCCGGCTCCGCCTTCTTCGCCCTCACCGGCTTCCACGGCGTGCACGTGAGCCTGGGCATCGTCATGCTGCTCTCGGCCCTGGTGCTGTCCCTGGCCGGGCGCATCCCCCAGGCCCGGGCCGAGGCGGTCGAGATCGTGGGCCTGTACTGGCACTTCGTGGACGTGGTGTGGGTCCTGATCTTCACCGTCGTCTACCTGATCCCCTGAGAGGCCGGCCATGACCGACGCCACGATCACCGAGCCCGAGGCCACGGAGCACCACGACGACGGGCACGGCCACGCCAGTGACGTCCTCTACATGAAGGTGGCGGCCGGCCTGGCCGTGCTCACCGGCATGGAGGTGGCCTGGCCGTACCTCATCGACGACGGCCCGGTCCTGATGTTCCCGCTGCTGATCGTGATGGCGATCAAGTTCGTGATCATCGCCGCCTTCTTCATGCACCTGAAGTTCGACTCGAAGATCCTCAGCCGGGTCTTCTACTCGGGCCTCGGCCTGGCCGTGGGCGTGTACATCATCGCCCTGCTCACGTTCCGCGTCTTCGAGGGGCAAGTCTGAGCCGGCCTGGCTCGGAGGGTCCCGCCTGATGCTCGCTGCCGGCGCCCCCGACCTCTGGCGGTTCCAGCCGCACCCCGAGGTGTGGGTGCTGGTGCTCAGCCTCGCCGCCCTCTACGTGGGGGCGGTCCGGGTGGTGGGGCCCAAGGCGGTGCCCGAGGGCACGCCGGTGCTCAGCCGGCGCAACAAGGCCGCCGCCGTGGCCGGCATCGTCCTGCTGTGGGTGGCCTCCGACTGGCCGATGCACGACATCGCCGAGGAGTACCTGTACCTGGTCCACATGGTGCAGCACACCATCCTCACCCTGGTCGTGCCCCCCCTGGCCCTCCTGGCCACGCCCCGCTGGCTGGCCGACCTGGTGCTGGGCTCGGGCCGGGTCCGCCGGGTCATCCAGGTGGCGGCCAAGCCGGTGGTGGCCGGCGTGGCCTTCAACGCCATGACCATGGCCGTCCACTGGCCGACGCTGGTGAACGCCTCGGTCTCCAACGGCGTCCTCCACTACGGCCTCCACGTGGCGCTGGTGTTCACCGCCTTCATGATGTGGACGCCGGTGTGCGGGCCCATCGAGGAGTGGCGCATGTCGCCCCCGGCCCAGATGATCTACCTGTTCCTCATGTCCGTCGTCCCCACCGTGCCCGGTGGCTGGCTCACCTTCGCCGAGGGCGCGGTGTACGACAGCTACGACATCCCCCAGCGGGCCTTCGGCCTCTCGGTGCAGGACGACCAGCAGGCGGCCGGGGTGTTCATGAAGCTGGCCGCCGGCGGTGAGCTGTGGGTGATCATCACCGCCATGTTCTTCGTGTGGGCCTTCCGGCACATGCGGGCCGAGGAGGAGCTGGCCCGGGCCGACCGAGCGCCCGCCACGCCGGACGGTCCCGCCGCCCGGGCCGACGGCGACGAGCCGCTGACCTACGACGAGGTCGAGCGGGCCTTCGCCGAGACGGCCGCCGCCCCCGAGCCCGACCGCCCCCGGCGGCGCTGACGCCCCTCGTGGCCGTCGTCGCCCCCGGCCCGCCGCCCATGGCCGCGCCCGCCCGCCGTCGCGTCGGCGCCCAGGTCCGCATGGAGCTGGTCCTGACCCTGCGCCGGGGCGAGTCGGTGCTGCTCACCTTCCTGATCCCGGTGCTGGTCCTGGTGTTCTTCAGCCTGGTCGACGTGCTGCCCACCGGCGAGGAGCAGGCCGTGGACTTCCTGCTGCCGGGCGTGCTGGCCCTGTCGGTGATGTCGACGGCCATGACCGGCCTGGCCATCGCCACCGGGTTCGAGCGCTCCAGCGGGGTGCTCAAGCGCCTGGCCGTCACGCCCCTCACCCGGCGGGACCTGGTGGCGGCCAAGCTGGCGTCGGTCCTGGTGGTCGAGACCCTCCAGGTGGCGGTGATCCTGGTGGTCGGCCTGCTCCTGGGGTGGGACCCCACCGCGGGCCTGGGCACGACGCTGGCCGCCATGGTGCTGGCGTCGGTGGCCTTCGCCGGCATCGGGATGCTCATGGCCGGCACCCTCCCGGCCCTGACCACCCTGGCCCTGGCCAACGCCACCTACGTGGTGCTGCTGTTCGTGGGCGGCGTGGTGACCCCGCTCGACGACCTGCCAACCGCCCTCCGGGTGGTGGCCCGGGCCCTGCCCATCGGGGCGCTGTCGGACATCGCCCACGGGGCCCTGGGGGCGGGGCCGGTCCCCGGCGGGGCGTGGCTGGTGCTCGGGGCGTGGGCCTTGGTGGCCCCGGCGTTGGCCGCCTGGCGCTTCCGCTGGGAGTGACGCCGGTCGGCGCCGGTCGGGCGTCCTCGCGACGCCGGGCGGTGGTGGACGGCCGGGCCCCGTCCCCGAAGGGGGGTGGGGTGCCCGGCGCCGGTCCGAGCTGGGAACAAACCCGCCAGATGGCCCCTCTCACCCGCATGACTCGAGGGATCGTCGCCGATCGCACCGTGAGCACGTCGGGCCGCTGGGCCCGCTGGCTGGGGGGCAGCGCCGCCGCCCTGGCCACGGTGGTGGCCCTGGCCACGCCGGCACCGGCCCAGGGGAGCGTCCCGGCCCCGGCCCCGGGCCCGCAGGCCGCCGGGGTGGGCCAGCCCACCACCGAGCCGCAGCCGGGCGGCATCGGCGGGCGCCCCGGAGGGGACCCCTCGACCACCACGACCACGGAGGCGCCCCGCACCACCGAGGGGCCGACCACCACCGAGGCGGCCGAGGACCCGGAGCCGACGACCACCACGACGGCGGGCCGTCAGGGCCCGGCATCACCCATCGGGGACGAGGACGAGCCCGATGCTGCCGACGACGACACCTCGGTGGTGGCCCTGGCCGCCGCCCTCCTGGCCGGCCTGGTGATCGGCGCCGTCCTGGTCGCCGTCCCCCTGGGCCTGGCCCTGGCCCGCCGCAAGGCCGCCCCGTCCGGGTCGGCCGCCCCACCGGCCCCGCCCGCCCCGGTCCCCCCGTCGGCGGCCACCCCCGCACCCGCCCCGGCCGCCGGTCCCGTGGTGGGACCCGCCCCCAGCCGGGAGGAGGCCCAGGCCCGGTCCCAGCGGGCCGCCCTGGCCGAGTCCCTCATGGCACTGCGCGACCAGATGCCCAGCGCCGCCCTGGCCGACGAGGCGGTCCGGGCCCTGGCCGCGGTGGGCATCACGGAGGTCCGGCCCGACGGCCAGCCCTTCGACCCGGCCCGCCACCACGCCGTGGACCAGGTCGAGACCGACGACCCCTCCCGCCACAACACCGTGGTGTCGACCGAGCGCCCCGGCTACGTCGACGGCGACCGGCTCGTGCGCCAGCCCGAGGTCGTGGTGGCCCGGCACGGGAGCGGGACGTGACCTCCGGTGGTGAGGCGCGGTGCGGCCCCGGAGCCCGGCCCCACCCCTCAGCCCTCGGCCGCCTCCAGCACGTGGGCCACGGCCCGGCGGGCCCGGTTGATGCGGGTCTTCACCGTCTCCACCGGGATGCCCTGGACCTCGGCGATCTCCTGGTAGCTGAGATCGGCGTACTCCCGCAGGACCAGCGCCTGGCGGAAGTCGGGGGGCAGCTTCTCCAGGGCCCACCGCACCGCGCTCACCGCCGTCACCGACTCCTCCAGCACGTCGCTGAACGGCCCGGCCGGCTCGGGCACCTCCTCCACGGGGTCGGGCCTGCGGCGCTGGGCCACGGCCAGGGCGGCCCGACCGCCGATCTGGCACAGCCAGGTCGAGAAGCTGGAGCGGCCCTCGAAGCGGGGGAGCGCCCGCCAGGCGTCGAGCAGGGCGTTCTGGGCCGCGTCCCGGGCCGAGTGCTCGTCGCCGGTGATGCGCACGCACACCGCGAACAGGCGCTTGCGGCTCCGTTCGACCAGCTCGGCGAAGGCCGCCTCGTCACCGTCGCGGGCCCAGGCCAGCAGATCCCCCTCGGGCGCGGTGCGATGGCGCCGGCCGCGGACCCTGGCCACGGCGGTCACCATCGTCTGTCCCCATGTTCCCGCATGGTGCACACCCTCGTCGTCCCGGCCGGAACAGTAGCCCTCGTCAGGCGCAGCGTCTCCTGGGCCGGACCCCCCGCCCCACCCTCCGGGGCGGGCCGCACCAAGGAGCCCCTCCCCGCATGAGCGGCCTCGACAGCATCCCCCTGGACAGCTCCGGCTACCTCGACATGGACGGGTTCCCCGACGACGGCAGCGTGCTGGCCGACGACGCCCTGGCCGACCTGCACCAGGCCCTGTTGGCCGATCCGGTGGACGAGCCCGCCGACGAGGACTGGTCGTCCCTGGTGGCCGGCGCCCTGGACGACGCCGAGCCGGCCGACGGCCCGTTCGCGGTCGGCGACGACGATCCCGTGGCCGGCGTGCGCCACGAGGACGCCCCCACCGACGACGACCCCGACGGCACCGAAGGGGGCGAGATCGACGTCGCCGACAGCGACGGCCCCGAGGGGGGTGAGGCCGACGACACCGGCACCGACCTCCCCGACGACGACGGGACGGGCCCGGACCTCGACCTGGACGGGGACCTCGGCGCCGAGGACCTGGTGGGCCTGGACCTGCTGGACCCCGACGACGAGGCCGTCGGGGTCGACGCCCTGGCCCACGTCGAGGAGGCCGAGGCGCCGGCGGAGGCCGGCCCCGGCTTCGAGGACTACCTGTGAGGGCGGTGGCCGCCTCCTGGCCCCCGTCCCCCTCCCCCCGGGCCCTGGCCGCTGGCGGGCCGGGGCGGGGGAGGAGCGCCCAGCGGTGGCGCCGGTGCCGGCCCCGTGGCCCGGCGGGGCGACGGCGGTGAGCCGCGACCTGACCGCCGCCCTGGTCGAGGTGTGCGACGAGACCCTGCGGCGCCTCCCCCCCGGCCCCACCCGCGAGGCGGTGGCCACGGTGCGGGCCCGGCTGCTGTCGCCCCTCCGGGTGGCCGTGGCCGGCAGCGTCAGCTCCGGCAAGTCCACCCTGGTCAACGCCCTGCTGGGCCAGCGCGTCGCCCCCGTCGACGCCGGCGAGTGCACCCGGCTCGTCACCTGGTACCGCTACGACCACCACCAGCACATCGAGGTGCAGCGGCGCGACGGCACCGTCCACACCGTGCCCTTCGCCTCCGGCACCCGCATCCCCGACGAGCTGGGCGCCCCGCCCGGCGACATCGCCCGGCTGGTCGTCCACCTGTCGAACGAGCGCCTGCGCGACATCACCATCATCGACACGCCCGGCCTCAACACCGTCACCGACGAGAACGAGAGGGCCACGGCCGAGGCCCTGGGGCTGGGGGACGGGACGCGGGAGGCCGGCGACTCGCAGGTGGCCATGAGCGACGCCGACGCCCTGCTGTTCCTGACCCCGCACGTGCGCGAGAGCGACGTGGCCGTGCTGGAGCGCTTCCGGGCCCTGTTCGACGCCTCGGGCCTGTCGTCGGCCAACGCCGTCGGCATCCTCAGCAAGGTCGATCGCCTGGCGCCCGACGGCGACCCGTGGCCCGTGGCCCACCGGCTGGCCACCGCGGCCCGGGAGCGGCTGTCGGCCGTGGTGTCCGAGGTCGTCCCGGTCATGGGCCTGCTGGCCGAGACCTCGGCCACTGACCACTTCACCGAGGACGACGCCTACGCGCTGGCCGCCCTGGCCGGGATGGACGAGCTGGACCTGGAGGACGCCCTCCTCAGCCCCCAGGACCTGCTCGACGCCGAGGTCCCCGACGTCTCCCGTGACCGGCGCCGGCGCCTGCTGTCCATGCTCGACCTGCACGGCATCGCCGTGGGCGTGGAGCTGGTGCAGGGCGGCGCCCGCGGCGCCGGGGCCCTGCTCCGCGGCTTCCGGGAGCGCAGCGGCCTGGTGCCCCTCACCACCACGGTCGAGGCCGGCTTCGCCCGCCGGGCCAGCGCCCTCAAGGCCCGGGGGGGCCTGTCGGACCTCCGGCGCATCGCGGCCCAGGCCGGCGGGGAGGACGCGGCCGCCTTCCAGGCCCTGGCCGGGCCCCTGGAGCGCATCGAGCTCGACCCGGCCCTCCACGACCTGCGCATCCTCGACGCCCTCCGGGCCGCCGAGGAGGGCACCACCCGCCTCCCCGACGACCTGCTCGACGCCCTGCGTCGCCTGGCCCTGGAGACCACCCCGGTCCGCCAGCTGGGCCTGGACGAGTCCGCCGATCCCGGCGAGGTGGCCCGGGCCGCGTCGCGGGCGGTGGCGGCCTGGGCCCGGTACGGCAACGACAGCCGGCGGAGCCCGGTGGAGCGGCGCCTGGCCGAGGACGTGCGCGAGTGGTACGAGCTGGTCTGGGACCAGGCCACCCCCCGGCCGGCGGCGCCCACCCCGCCGCCGCCCGGCCCGGCCACCGGGTACCCACCGACGGCGCCGCCCCCGGGGCCCGGGCCGCAGCCCGGCTACCCGCAAGCCCCAGCGCCGACCTACCCGCAGGTGACGACGCCGCCCGCCCCGGGCTACCCGCAGCCCACGCCGCAGGGCTACCCGCAGCCCACGCCTCCTCCGGGCTACCCCCAGCCCACCGGCCACCCGCAGGCCCCGGCACCCGGCTACCCGCAACCCACCCCGTCGCCTCCGGGCCACCCGCAGGGCACGCCCCCCCCGGGCTACCCGCAGCCGGGCCCGCCCGGGTACCCGCCGCCCACCCCGCCGCCCGTTCCGGGCCACCCGCAGCCCGGCGGCTCCCCGCAGCCGGCTCCGCCCGGGTACCCGCCTCCCACGCCGCCGCCCTCGCCGGGCTACCCGCAGCCCGTACCGGGGTACCCGCCGCCTGCGCCCGGGCACCCGCCGGCGTCGACTCCGCCCTCCGGCCCCGGACCGGCGCCCCCCGGCCCGCCGGTCCCGCCCGGGGGCCCGGGCGCGCCGCAGCCGGCGGCGCCTCCTCCCCGTCAGGCTCCGGGGGCTCGGCCGGCTGCCGACCCGGCCCCGGTCCCGCCCCCGCCGACGCCGCCGCCGGCGCCCCCCGTCCGGGACGACGGCGATGACGACGACCCGCCCCTCTCCACCCCCTGGACCCGCCGCCGATGACGCCCGACACCCCCGCTCCCGGGCCGGCTCCGGCCCCCTCCGCTCCGGCTCCCGGCCCGGCCGCCGCTCCTGGCCCCGCCGGCTCGTCGGGCCCGCCGCCGGAGCGGCCGCCGGGCCTGCCGGCGGTGGTGGCCGAGGTGCTGCGGCTGGCCAACCGCACCCACGCCCTCACCGTCGCCACCGGCCACGCCGACCTGACCGGGCGCATCGAGGCCGAGGCCCGGTCGTGGAAGGACACCCAGGTCCGGGTGGTGGTGGCCGGCGAGATCAAGCGGGGCAAGACCAGCTTCATCAACGCCCTGCTGGGCCACCCGGGGTTGCTGCCGGTCGACGCGGATGTGGCCACCAGCGTCCACCTGGCCGTCAGCCACGCCGAGGCCCTCCAGGTCACCGCGGTGCGCCGGCCCGAGGGCGGCGAGGCCGAGGAGCGCATCGCCATCGGGCCCGACCAGCTCGTGGACTACGCCTCCATGCAGGGCCGGGCCGTGGCCCGGGAGGGCGTGGTGGGCGTGGAGGTCGGCCTGCCCCACCCCCTGCTGGAGCGGGGCCTGGTGGTCATCGACACCCCGGGGGTCGGGGGCCTGACCCGGGGCCACCGCGACAGCGCCCTGGCCGGCCTGCGCTACGCCGATGCCCTGCTGTTCACGGTGTCGGTGGAGGAGCCCATCTCCCTGAGCGAGCTGCGGTTCCTGGCCGAGGCCAGCGAGCGCATCGACACCGTGGTGCTGGTGCTGACCAAGGTCGACAGCTCCTCGGACCCGGAGCGGATGATGGCCGAGGACCGGGCCAAGATGGCCGAGTACCTGGAGTCGCTCCGGCGGGCGGCGGCCCAGCCCGACGCCGAGGAGGACCTGGCCGAGGCGGCCCGCCGCTTCGAGCGCGTCCTGGCCGCCCCGTTCCTGCCGGTCAGCAGCCGCCTGGCCGGCAAGGCCCGGGTCCGGGCCGAGGCCGGCCGGGCCGACACCGCGGCCACGCTCATGGCCCGCAGCGGCTTCGCCGACATGGAGGCGATCTTCGACCGCACCCTCCAGAACCGGGAGCTGGTGCGCATGGCCAACATCCTGCGGGTGGTGGGCCACGTCCTGGCCCGCGTCGAGTCCGAGCAGACGGCCGAGGTCCGGGTGGCGGCCGGCGACGTGGTGGCGGTGGAGGCCGAGCTGAAGGCCCGCCAGGCCCAGCTCGAGGAGCTGCTGCCCTCCCAGGCCCGGTGGCGCCAGCGCCTGGCCGGCAACGTGCAGCGCATCCAGGCCGACCTCAACCGGGTCATCGGCCGGGAGATGACCCGCATGGACCGGGCCTATCGCGACCACATCGACGCCGCCCAGAAGGACGTCGACCCGGTTATGGCCAACCTCAGCACCGACCTGGAGCAGTCCATCAACGCGGCCTGGTCGAACGTGGCCCTCGTGCTCTCCGAGCGCCTCGACACCGCCGTGGCCCGCATCGCCGCCGAGTTCAACCTGGATGACCTGGTGCTGGAACTGGAGCAGGACGCCCTGCCCGACCACCTGCGCGACCTCGGCATCGGCGATCGCCGCGACCCCAACGCCGGCAAGGCCAACCTGGTCGAGGACGGGTTGCCGTCGCTGCTGTCGGCCGGCGCCCTGGGCGGCGTGGCCTCGGCCCTCCTGGGGGGCATCGCCGCGCCGGTGATCCTGCCCGGGCTGCTCCTGGCCGCGCCCGTGGGCTACCTGCGCTACAAGAAGCGCCACCAGGTCCAGGTCCGGCAGGACTACCTGCGGATCGTGCGGGAGGTCGTCGCCCAGATCCGCCAGGAGTTCCAAGCCGAGTTCACCCTCAAGATCATCGAGGCCCGCGAGGGCGTGGAGCTGACGGTCGACACGGCCATCACCGGCCGCAAGAAGGCCCTGGAGACCCAGCGCAAGGAGCTCCAGCAGCTCCTCCAGCAGTCCAAGGCCGAGCAGGCGGCCCGCCGGGCCGAGGCCGAGAAGCGCCTGGAGGCGGTGCGCAAGCTGCGGGCCGCCGCCGATGCCCTGCGGGCCAAGGTCGACGCCGCCGCCGCCCCCCGGGCGGCCGCCCCCTCCCCCTCGGCCTGACCAGCCCTTGGTGGCAGTGTCGGAAACTTCTGGTCGTGCCCGAGCTGGCCAGCCACATCCAGGTCGGCGCACCGGCGGTCGAGTTCGACGTCGACATCGTCAACACCGGCTTCGGTGGGCCGCTCGACAACGCCCGCCTCGATCTCTCCGTGACCCGGCCGGCGGGCTTAGGTCTCGGTGCCTTGGACCCCCCGAACGTCACCCTGCCGCCATCCCCACCCCCTCACCGATCCCGGCGACCACCGATGTCAGCCAGATCGTCGACCTCCAGGGCACCAGCGGGACCCTGAACCTCGACGGCGCCCTCGGCCAGGTGCACGACGTGGCCCTGGACTCGGTGGTCATCCGCGGCGTCAACCCGGCCTTGAACGTCCCCCTAGTGGTCACCTGCCTGCCGCAGTCCGAGGCCATCCCCCTGGGCACCATCACCCAGGGCGGGGTCGCCCTCTCGGTCGACGCCGACGACCCGGCCCGCCAGGGTGGCCCCGTCACGCTCTCGACCCTGGTGGCACCGGCCACCGGCCAGGGCTTCGTCGAGTTCCGTGACGGGGACGACACCATCGGCGTGGTCCCGGTGGTGGACGGAGGTGCCTCCCTGTCCACCACCGCCCTGGCCGCGGGCGCGCACGTCCTCACGGCGCGCTACTTCGGCAACTCGCTGGGCGCCCACTACACCTCGAACGACATCCTGCTCACGGTGCTGCCACAGTTCGACTGCAGCGCCTTCACCGACGCCGGCACCGACGCCGGCAACGGCGCCGTCGTCCGCCTGGTGTACCTGGAGCTCCTGGGCCGTTGCCCCGACCAGGCCGGTTACGACCACTGGGTGGCCCGCCTCTATGGGTACCAGCCAGGCGGTGTTCGCTCGCTCGATCGCCCGGACCTCCGAAGCGGTGGGTCGGGTGGTCGATGATGCCTACGAGACGATGCTGGGCCGCCCGGCGGATGCGTCGGGTCGTGCGTTCTGGACGGCGCGTCTGCAGAGCCACGGCCGCTACGACCAGCTGTTGGCTGATCTGGGGGCGTCGTCGGAGTTCTGGTCCAAGGCTGGATCGAGCAACACCGGGTTCGTGACCCGGGTCTATGACCGGCTCCTGGGCCGGACCCCCGACGCGGCTGGTCTCGCGCACTGGACCGGACGCCTCGACGCCGGTGCCTCGCGGGGGGCGTTGATCCGCACCATCGCCAACCTGGACGAACCACTCCGCCGCCTGGTCGCCTCGTCCTACGACGAGATCCTGGCCCGGGCCCCGGTCGGTGCCGAGATCACCGACGGCGTCACCCACCTGCGTCGCACCGGTGACCGGTCCGGGCTCGACGGGCGGCCCAGAGGTAAGCCCGCGGGTCACGCGGCGTAGAGCTCATGGTGGCTGCGGTCGACGGTGGCGGCGAAGTAGGGGTTGTCCAGGGCGGTGGGGCTCACCAGGTCGACCGGTCGGGCCAGGAGGGCCTCGAGCTCTTCCTTGAGGTCGAAGTAGGCATCGAAGCGGCTCAGATCGCTGGCGGGATCGAACTCGACCAAGAAGTCGATGTCGCTGTGGCCACCGACGTCGCCGTCAACGGCTGACCCGAAGGCGACGAGTCGACGGACACCGAGACGCCGACACGTGTCGACGATGGCGTCACGCTCGCGGATCAGTTCAGGCAGCATCTCGGCACGCTCGCTCGTGGGATGATCCGCCCATGCTCGCATGAAGCCGTGAACGGGGCTGACATCGAGGGGGGTCGTTGGTTCCGAGCGGGGGTTTGGCAGCGGCGGAAACTTGGTGGGTTGGATGGTTTCGCGCAGGTTCGGCAAGGTCGGCTCCGACATGGTGATCGTTGGCGTCTCTCCCAGTCTGAGCACTGGGTCAGGGTGTCGTGCGGAAGTGTTCATCGACAGGGGGGATCCCTCATCATGTTGTCCAGACGTTCGCTCATCGCGTTGATCACGCTTGTGGTCGCGGTGTGCGCCTTCGCTTTTGCCCCCCCCCCCCAGGGGTCGCGCAGCCCCCGGTAGCGGCTGAGACCGTCTCCCGGGTGGCAGAGGATCTGTCCCTCTCCCTGGTCGAAGGCGGTGGCCAACTCGTCCTTCGCGGCTCCGAAGAGCCGTATGAGATCCAGGCGCCGACCTCGATCACTGGCACGATCGACGCGCCGGATCCCGACACCGGCGGCGGGACCGGTGCCATCACCAACGGCACGTTCGCGACGCCGCGGGTGAGCTTGTCCCAGGACATCACCACCCCAATGGTGGCCACGGTCTACATCGACGCCGACTTCTCCCAGGTCGTCCCGGGGAACCTGACCGGCACCGTGGACGAGACCGGGGTGGTCTCGCTGCGCACCGCTCTGTCGGTGAGCTTGCACATCGATGTCGGTCGCGATCCGGTCATCCTCGCCGCCGACTGCGTGGCCAGCCCGATCCAGGTCGATCTCACCTCGACCACCCCGTACGACCCGGTCACCCGGCAGGTCACCTTGGCCGATGCCAACTTCTCCATCCCCCCGGTGGTCTCCGGTGGGGCATGTGAGTCCAACGTGGCCTCTGCGGTCAACGACCAGCTCGCCGGAGCGGGGCATGCCATCTCCCTCACCGTCGAAGGCGAGCTGCCTCTGCCCCAGACGGTCAAGGAGCCGGCGGTCACGACCTTGGCGGTGACGCCCGAGGCGGGGGTTCAGGCGGGCGCGTCGGTGACCATGGTCGCCGCGGTGGCCCGGGCGCCGGAGTCGACCGTGACTGAGGACCCCACGGGGTTCGTGGACTTTCGCGACGGCAACCAGACCCTGGCCAGCGTCGAGGTCGCCCCCGACGGCACCGCCACCTTCACCACCAGCGACCTCCCCGCCGGTACCCGCACCCTGACCGCCCGCTACGGCGGTGACGACATCTTCGGGTCCAGGACCACCACCGTTACGTCCTATCCGGTGTGGTCCAACCCCGCGCTCACCTGGGACCTCCCCACCTTCGTGCAGATCGCCGGTGACCCCACCGACTTCACGGTGGCGGCCACCAACACCGGCATCGGCCAGAACCTCACCAACGCCCGCCTCGATGTCACGATCCAACGGGCCGAGGGCCTTGCCCCCATCGGCCCCATTGGAGGCAACCCCCGCATCACCCTCGACCGCGTCGAAGGCGCCACGGTCACGCCCATCGCGCTCACCTTCTCCGGGACTGGCGCCGCCCAGCGTCTCGTGGGGTCGATCGGCGCGGGCACCGGCACGCCGTTGCCGGTCGGCGCGTCACTGACCGAGGCCCTACGACTCGGTCTCCCGGCGGTGGGCACCGTCTCATCCACCGCCTGCGGGGCCAGCAACCGGCTCTGCCCCGGCCCACTGCGCATCACCTTCACCCTGGTCCACGTCGACCCCGACACCGGCGTCACCGTGGCCACGGTTGCCTCCTCCTCTGGCGACACCCTCATGACCGAAGCCACCCGACGGGTCACCACCATCACCGCCGGCGCCCCCGGCGTCCCCGCGTTCGGTGTCCCACCAAAGCCAGCGATCTCTCCCCACACCATCCGGGCCGGCAACACCATCACCCTGAACCAGCTTGGCCTGGGCTCCGTGCTGAACTTGGTCAAACCGTCGGGCACGGTGGCCTTCAGCATCGATGGCCGTCCGGTCGAGGCCCTACCGATTGGCTCTGGCATCGCACCGGCCTACTCCACCGAGGTCGCCTGCTGTAGACCCGGCAGCTACGGCATCCCGGTCCCGATGGACACGGCGGCGGGGACACGTACTTTGGCGATCCGTTACTCGGGTGACTCGTTGTTCCAGCCCCAGGTCGCCAGCTTCACCTTCAACGTCATCGCCCCGATCGCCCCGATCTATGAGTGTGAGCGACCGGCCCTGGCGGTGATGTACGTGGCTCGGGCCAACGTGGTCGCCCAGGGATCCCTGCCGCCGGTCGTCGCCGCCGGGACGCATGTGCCGGTCGTGCACCCGGCCCTCCGGATCTTGCTCGACCGGGGTCCCAGCACCGATGGCGGTGGGCCATGGGGCCCGGCTCTGAACTCGGTCATCAGCGCGTTCACGGGTGTGGAGGTGACCTACAGCGTGGATGGTGAGTCGTTCTCGTCGGGGATCACTCGGACCAATGACACCCGCATGGACGTTGCTGGTGATCCGGATCAGGTGTGGGCGTTCAACGACCTGGCCATGGCGGTGACGATCGATGGTGTGCCGGGTGAGGTGGTGCCGGTTGCGATCGAGTCGTTCCGGATCAACTTCGATGACGCGGGCGGGGCGATGACGTGCAAGCCGGTGGGTGGTCCGGTCGTCTTGGGCGATGTGACGGTGGCGGGGACGTCGTTGTCGGTGTCGCCGTCGGGCCCGGTGCGTTCCGGTGGGCAGGTGACCCTGGAGGCGTCGATGGCTCCGGCGGCTGGTGGTGTGGTCGAGTTCCGTGACGGGACCACGACCTTGGGTGTGGTGAACGTGGATGGCCAGGGCCGCGCGTCGATGACCACCACCGCCTTGGGGGAGGGTGCCCATGAGCTGACGGCTCGGTACTTCGGTGGCTTGTCGATCCCGTCGACGACGTCGGCCCCGGTGGCTCTGGTGGTGGGCCCAGAGTTCGAGTGCGCGGCATTCTCCGATGAGGGTCATGGGCGCACGGTGCGTCTGGTGTATCTGGAGCTGCTGGGCCGTTGCCCGGATCAGGTCGGTTACGACCATTGGGTGGCCCGTCTGGACGGTGGCACGTCCCAGGCGGTGTTCGCTCGTTCCATCGCCCGGACCTCCGAAGCGGTGGGTCGGGTGGTCGATGACGCCTACGAGACGATGCTGGGCCGCCCGGCGGATGCGTCGGGTCGTGCGTTCTGGACGGCGCGTCTGCAGAGCCACGGCCGCTACGACCAGCTCCTGGCGGATCTGGGGGCGTCGTCGGAGTTCTGGTCCAAGGCTGGATCGAGCAACGAAGGGTTCGTGACCCGGGTCTATGACCGGCTCCTGGGTCGCGCCCCCGACGCGGCTGGTCTCGCGCACTGGACCGGGCGCCTCGACGCGGGGGTCTCGCGGGGGGCGTTGATCCGCACCATCGCCAACCTGGACGAACCACTCCGCCGCCTGGTCGGGAGCTCCTACGAGGAGATCCTGGCCCGGGCCCCGGTCGGTGCCGAGATCACCGACGGCGTCACCGACCTGCGTCGCACCGGTGACCGGTCCGGGCTCTACGCCCAACTCATCGGCACCCCCGAGTTCGCCCAGCGGGCCCAGGGCCTCCCCAACCCCGAGGGCTGACCCCCCAGGGTCCCAGCGTCGTGCGATGTCCGCCCTGAGCGGTGGGCGTCGCACGACGGCCCCGGGGGAGATCCCTCGGGACCCACTCCATCTCCGGTGACCGGCCTCCAGAGCCGCGGCATCGGATGAGCCCGGTCCGTGCGCACCTGCCGGCGCCGGACCACCCCAAGGCTCACGGACCGGCCGCTCGCCCCCACCCCCCGGGGGCGAGCGGCCGACCCGCGCCCTGGGCCAGGCCCCCCGGTGGGGAGATCGGTCCCGCCGGGACGACGCGACGAGGCCCCGCACCGGGGTGCGGGGCCTCGGGGGTCGGGTGGCGGGCCCGAGCGGGGGAGGGTCAGGCCTGGAAGGGGCCGTCGCCCAGCTCGACCACAGCGGTGTCGATGACGCCGTCGCCGTCGGTGTCCAGCGCCGCGGCGTCGACCACACCGTCGCCGTCGGTGTCGCCGACGACCGTGTCGGTGTACCCGTCGCCGTCGGTGTCGGCCTCGGCGGTGTCGAGCACGCCGTCACCGTCGCTGTCGTAGGCGGCCACGTCGGCCACCCCGTCGCCGTCGCTGTCGACCGCGGCGGCATCGAACACGCCGTCACCGTCGGTGTCGTACGCCTCGGCGTCGGCCGACCCGTCGCCATCGGCGTCGACGGCCACCGTGTCCAGGGTCCCGTCACCGTCGGAGTCGTAGGCCTCGGCGTCGACCACGCCGTCGCCGTCGGTGTCGGCCACCACGCTGTCGACCGTGCCGTCGTAGTTGGCGTCGTCCACCACCACGTCGGTGAGGCCGTCGCCGTCGGTGTCGGCCTCGGCGATGTCCACCACGCCGTCGCCGTCGGTGTCGTAGCCGGCCACGTCGACGAAGCCGTCGCCGTCGCTGTCCACCTCGACGGTGTCGGTCACCCCGTCGCCGTCGCTGTCGTAGGTGACGGCGCTGTCGTCCTCGAAGTCGCTGAAGTCGCTCATGGCTCTGTTCCTTTCTCGTGCCGAGGGACCTCGGCGTCTCGCTGTGTGGTGGTGAGAGCGGGCCCCGGCGCCCGATGTTCCCGCCGCTGCTGCGGGGACCCCCACCCGGGTGAGTCAGGCCGTGGAGCCCGACCCCAGGCTGGCCAGCACCAGGATGAAGAACCCCAGCACCGACACCACCAGGGCAGCCGCGTTGACCACGAGGGCGGTCTGGCCCTGCGGGTGGCCGACCTTCTTGGCCTCGTTGGCGAAGTAGAGGCCGACGGCCGGGGCCGGGACGCAGCACAGCAGGGCCAGCCCGGCGCACACCCAGGCGATGACCAGCTTGTCGTTGCCGGGGGCCGACCCCGCAGGGGCGCCGTAGCCGGCCGGGGCCGGGGCGCCGCTCCAGGCCGGGCCAGCGGGCCCGGGCGCAGGGGCGGCTGGCCACTGGGCGGCGGGGGGCGCCGAGCCGGGGCCCACCGGGTACGGGGTGGAGGGGGGCGGCGCGCCGGGCGGGGCGGCCGGCGGTGGACCGTTCGAGGGCGCCGCGGCACCGACGTCGGGGATGGCACCGGTGCGGGGGGGCGGGGCGCTCACCACCACCGGGCCGGTGGGTGACGGTGGGGGGGTGGCCGGGCTCGGCCCGGCGGGGGCGGCCCCGGCCAGGGTGCCCGAGAACTTGGCCGCCCCCAGGACCACGACACCCTTGGGGTCGTCCCAGGTGCTGATGCGGGAGCCGAACCGGGCCCCCATCCGCTCCTGCACCAGGGTCAGGCGGCTGGACCCCCCGACCAGGTACACCTTGACCACGTCGCCGTCGGCCAGGCCGGCGCCCTCGATGGTGCGGGACATCTCGTCCACGGTGCGGTCCACGTCGGCGGAGATGAGCGTGTCGAACTCGTCGCGGGTGACGGTGATGTCCCGCTCGAGGGCCCCGATGTAGACCGAGGCCCGCGGGTTGCGCGACAGCTGCTCCTTGGCGTCGCGGGCCTGGGTCAGGAGGTCGGCCGCGGCCCGGCGCCACCGCCGCTCGTCGCTGGTGGCCATGGCCTCCCACACCGAGGCATCCTCCCGGGCCACGGCCGCCCCCAGGTGCTGGTACATGCGGTGGTCGAAGTCCTCGCCCCCGATGCGCTCGGTGCCGCCGGGCAGGCCCACCACCTTGAACGAGGTCTCGGTGCGGCGCATCACCGCGGTGTCGAACGTGCCGCCCCCCAGGTCGTAGACGGCGACGTGCTGGCCGACCTCGATGTGGTCGTCGACGTAGTGGGCGGCGGCCACCGGCTCGGGCAGCAGCTCCACCGAGGCGAAGCCGGCCTCGGCCGCCGCCACCCGGAGCACCTCCAGCCGCTCCGGGCCCCAGCGGGCGGGGTGGGTGAGCACCACGTGGCCGGGCTCGCCGGCGTGCCGCTCCCGGGCGGCGGCGGCGTGGGGGCCCATGAGGGCGGCCACCGCGCTGGTGATGGGCACGGCCTGCCCGCCGAGCAGCAGGCTGTGGCCCTTCCCCAGCCGGCGCTTGGGGGCCCGCTCGACCCGCTCGGGCACCACCACGGCCTGGTTGTCGGCCTCCCGGCCCACCACCCACGAGCCGTCGTCGGAGAGCAGGACGACCGAGGGGACCCGCCGGTCACGCCGGACCTCGAGGGCCTCGACCCGGCCGTCGGCCCACGTGGCCCCGGTGGTGTTGCTGGTCCCGAAGTCGATGGCCAGGTTCCACATGTCGCGCCTCCGCGTCTCCCCGTCGATCGGCCACGGCCCGGTCCCTCGATCCCTCGGCCCCGGTCACCGGCGCCGGGACTCTACGCCCTTCCCCGCCGGGCCGGCAGATGGGCCGAGGGGGAGGCCCACCCGCCCCCGGGGCGCCCGATCAGCGCCCGGCCCGGCCGTGCCGGCGCCGGCTGTCGACCCGGACGGCGGGGATCTCGCCGGTGATGGCGGTCATGCGCAGGAACACGTCCTCCAGGGTCTGGCGCCCGGCCCGGAGGTCCCCCAGCGGCAGGTCGTGGGCGGCCAGCCACGAGGTCAGGGCGTTGATGTTGACGGGGGTCGGCTCCACCTCCACCACGTACTCGCCGGGCGACACCTCGTCGACGCCGGCCATCATGGCCTTGCCCAGGGAGGCGGTGTCGACCCCGGCGGGAGCCCGGAAGCGGATCTCGGCGCTGCCCCCGGCCCGCATGAGCTCGGTCGGCGTGCCGCTGGCCACCACCCGGCCCCGGTCCACGATCACCACCGAGTCGGCCACCTTCTCGGCCTCCTCCAGGTCGTGGGTGGTGACCACCACGGCCAGCCCCGCGGTCCGCAGGTCGGCCACCTTCTGGCGCACGAGCTGGCGGCCGGCGGGGTCGATGCCGGCGGTGGGTTCGTCCAGGAACACCACCTGGGGCCGGCCCACCAGGGCCAGGGCCAGGGAGAGGCGCTGCTGCTCGCCACCCGAGAGGGTGCGCCACGGGGCCCGGGCCCGGTGGCTGAGGCCCACCTGGTCGAGCAGGGCGACGGGGTCCTCGGCCAGGGCGTGGAACGACGCCACCAGCCGCAGCACCTCCAGGGGCCGGGCCCCGGGGTACACGCCGCCGGCCTGGGGCATCACGCCCACCTGCGGCATGAGCGCCTCGTGCTGGGTCCGGGGGTCGAGGCCCAGCACCCGCACCCGGCCCGCGGTCGGGCGGTGCAGGCCCTGCAGGGCCTCCACGGTGGTGGTCTTGCCCGCCCCGTTGGGGCCCAGCAGGGCCAGCACCTGGCCCTGCTGCACGGAGAACGAGACCCGGTCCACGGCGGTCAGGTCGCCGTGGCACACGACCAGATCGTCCACCTCGACCGCGGCCATCTCCCGACGCTACCCCTGCCTGCGCAACGACCCCGAACCCTCGGAGGGCCGACGCCGGCGTCCCCGACCGGCCGGCCCGCCGCCCCCGGGCCGACGCCGCCCCGGTGGCCCGGACCTGCGGGGGAACGGCGACCGGGGCCGGGGGGTGGGCGTCTAGCGTGCGCCCGTGCTCGACATCAGGCGCATCCGCACCGACCTCGACGGCGTGACCGTCGAGCTGGCCCGCAAGGGCGTCGGCCCGGCCGAGGTGACCCGCGTCCACGAGCTCGATGCCCGCCAGCGCGACGTGGCCACCCGGCGCGACGAGCTGCGCCGCCAGGTCAAGGCGCTGTCGTCCGAGGTGGGCCGCCTCCACCGAGAGGGCCAGGCCGACGAGGCCGAGGCGGCCCGGGCCGAGAGCCGGCGGCTGGGCGACGAGGAGAAGGCGCTGGCCGGCGAGGCCGACGCGCTGGCCGGCGAGATCCGCGACCTGCTCCTGGCCATCCCCAACACCCCCCACCCGGCCACCCCCAGCGGCGCCGACGACCGTGACAACCCGGTGCTGCGGGTCACCGGCTTCGACCCCGACGGCTACGGCGAGCACCAGCGGGTGCCCCACTGGGAGACCGGCGCCGCCCTCGGCATCCTGGACGTGGAGCGGGCGGTGAAGCTCTCGGGGGCCATGTTCACCATGCTCCGGGGGGCGGGGGCCACGCTGTCGCGGGCCCTGTGCCAGCTGGCCCTGGACCGCAACGCTGACGCCTTCGAGGAGGTCCGGCCCCCCAGCCTGGTCACCACGGCCACCCTCACCGCCACCGGGCAGCTGCCCAAGTTCGCGGAGGACGCCTACGCCATCGAGCGCGACGACCTGTGGTGCATCCCCACCGCCGAGGCGCCGCTCACGTCCCTGGCCGCCGGCGAAGTCCTCGACCCGGCCGACCTGCCGGTGCGGCTCATGGCCTACTCGCCCTGCTACCGGCGGGAGGCGGGCTCGGCCGGCCGCGACACCCGGGGCCTGCTCCGCACCCACGAGTTCGACAAGGTCGAGATCCTGGCCTACGCCACCCCGGAGCAGGCCCCCGCCCTGCTGGAGGAGATGATCGGGCGGGCCGAGGGCCTCGTCGCCGAGCTGGGGCTGGCCCACCGGGTCATCGAGATCTGCGCCGGCGACCAGGGCCAGAGCCACCACCGCAGCTTCGACATCGAGGTCTACGCCCCGGGCTGCGACCAGTGGCTGGAGGTGTCCTCGGTGTCGTGGCTCTCGGACTACCAGGCCCGCCGGGCCAGCATCCGCTACCGGCCCGAGGGGGCCAAGGGCACGGAGCTGGTCCACACCCTCAACGGCTCGGCCCTGGCCGTGCCCCGGGTGTGGGCCGCCCTGGTCGAGACGTACCGCCGCCCCGACGGCGCCGTCACCGTCCCCGACCCGCTCCGCCCCTACATGCGGGGCGTCGAGGTCATCGGGGCATGAGCGGCACCGTCGCCCACCTGGAGCGGGTGGTCGGGCACCCGGGCTCGACCCCGAGGCGGGCGGGGCCGGAGGCCGACGTCCACCCCATGCGGGTGCTGACCGAGGCCATGGCCGCCGACCCGGCCTCGTGGGACGAGGCCCAGCGCCGGGAGGTGGCCGCCTTCTTCGACGGCCTGGCCCCCGAGTGGCACACCCGGGCCGGCCCGGGCCGCGACCTGCCGGTGCTCGACGCCTTCGCCCGGGGCGTGCCCGAGGGCCTGGCCGGCCCGGCCGCCGAGGTCGGTTCCGGCATCGGCCTGGCCTCGGCCACCGTGGCCTCCCGGTTCGCCCCGGCCCTGGCCGTGGAGATCTCCCCGGAGATGCTGCGCCTGGCCCCGACCGGCCCGGCCCACCGGGTGCTGGCCGACGGGGCCCGCCTGCCGGTGGCCGACGGGTCGCTGGCCGCCGTGGTGCTGATGAACGCCTTCCTGTTCGGTCCCGAGTGCGCCCGGGTGCTGCGCTCCGGGGGTGTGGTGGTGTGGGTCAACAGCCGCGGCTCGGAGACGCCCATCCACCTCCCGGCCGAAGCGGTGGTGGAGGCCCTGCCCGGGCACTGGGAGGCCACGGCCAGCGAGGCCGACACCGCCACCTGGTGCGTGGCCGTCCGCCCCTGACCGAGCAGCCGGGCGGCGGGGCCGGGCAGTGGGGCGGGCTCAGGCGGCGCGGCGGCGGGCGATCTCGTGGAGGCGCTCGGCGCTGATCACCCCGACCAGGACCTCCCGGTCGTCGACCACCGCCACCCACCCGGCGTCGTCCAGGAGCAGGGCGGCGAAGGCGTCCTTGAGGGTGTGGCGGTCCTGGGCCACCCGGGCGTCGAGGGCCACGGCGGCGTCGCCCACCGTGGTCGAGCCGGCCCCGTCGCCCTCGGTGGCCGAGTGGCGCAGCACGCCGACCAGGCGGCCGTCGTCGACCACCGGGGCGTGGACCCACCCGGCGGCGTCCAGGCGGCGGCGGGCCTCGGCCAGGGTCAGCCCCACCTCCAGGACCACGGCCGGGGCCTCGGCGTCGCCCCGCTCCAGGGGCAGCACGTCGAGGCGCTTCAGGCCCCGGTCGGCCCCCACGAAGCTGGCCACGAAGTCCGAGCCGGGGTCGGCCAGGATCTCCGACGGGGTGCCGTAGCGGGCCAGCACCCCGCCCTCGGCCATCACCGCGATGCGGTCGCCCAGGGTGACGGCCTCGTCGATGTCGTGGGTGACGAACATGACGGTCTTGCGCACCGTGTCCTGGAGGCGCAGGAACTCCTGCTGGAGGCGGTCCCGGCTGATGGGGTCGATGGCCCCGAAGGGCTCGTCCATGAGCAGCACCGGCGGGTCGGCGGCCAGGGCCCGGGCCACCCCGACCCGCTGGCGCTGCCCGCCCGAGAGCTGGTGGGGGTAGCGGCCCCGGTAGTCGCCGGGGGGCAGGCCGACCAGGTCCAGCAGCTCGTCGGTGCGGGCCCGGGTGCGGGCCCTGTCCCAGCCCAGCAGCCCCGGCACCGTGCCGATGTTGTCGGCCACGGTCTGGTGGGGGAACAGGCCCACCTGCTGGATCACGTAGCCGATGCGGCGGCGCAGGGCCACGGGGTCGACGTGGGTGACGTCGTCGCCGTCCAGGACGATGCGCCCCGAGGTGGGCTCGATCAACCGGTTGACCATGCGCATGGTGGTGGTCTTGCCGCACCCCGAGGGCCCCACCAGCATGCAGATCTCGCCCTCGGGGACCTCCAGCGACAGCTCCCGCACCGCCACCTGGCCGTTGTCGTAGCGCTTGGTCACCTGGTCGAGCGTGATCATCGGGCCGGGCCTCTCGATGGGGGGCGGGACCGGGCCGGTACCACCGACCAGGGTCCGTTGGCACCGTCCGCCGGGGAGGCTACCGTCAGCCGGGATCCCACTGACCCACCGGTCGCACGCTGCGGCCGACAGGCCGGCCGACCCGGGGCGCGTCACACACGCGGGAGGGCACCGTGCATCTCCAACACGTCACGTCGCCCTGGACCCTGGCCGTCTCCAACACCGAGCGCTGGTGGTGGGGCGAGTGGGTGGGCCGGGACGCCAACCGGGAGCTCATCGCCGATGCCACCCGGGAGCACGTCATCCTCACCGTGGGAGCGGTGCTGCTGGGCCTGGCCATCGCCCTGCCGGCCGCGGTGGCCGTGCACCGCCACCCCCGCTTGAAGGGCGTGGTCCTGGGCACCGCCGGCGCGCTCTACACGGTGCCGTCCCTGGCCCTCTACGCCACGCTCGTCCCCTACACCGGCCTGTCCCGCACCACCGCCTTGGTGCCCCTGGTCCTCTACACCCTGCTCATCCTGGTGCGGAACACCGTCACCGGCCTGGAGCAGGTGCCGGCCGAGGTGCGCGACGCCGCCGACGGCATGGGCCTCAGCCCCCGGCAGCGGCTGTGGAAGGTGGAGATGCCCCTGGCCCTGCCGTCGATCATGGCCGGGGTCCGCATCGCCACCGTCAGCACCATCGGCATGTTGACCATCGCCGCCCTGGTGGGCCTGGGCGGCCTGGGCCAGCTCATCCTGGTGGGCCTGAACCGGCCCGTCCGGACCGCGGTCACGGTGGGCGTCCTGCTCTCCATCGTGCTGGCCGTGGGCTCCGACGTGGGGCTGGCCGCCCTGGGCCGCCGCCTGGCCCCGTGGTCGGCCCGCCGTCGGCGCCGTGGTCCCGCCGGCCCGGTCGC
This sequence comes from Acidimicrobiales bacterium, assembly GCA_035630295.1. NCBI lineage: Bacteria > Bacillati > Actinomycetota > Acidimicrobiia > Acidimicrobiales > Acidimicrobiales bacterium. The sequence continues at coordinate 67,407 of DASQKY010000037.1, forward strand.
CGCCCACGCCGGCGCCGGGGCCCCGGCCGACGCCGCCACCGGCGCGGTGGTGGGCGCATGAGCGGCCCGGCCCGGCCCGGAGGTCGGTGAGTGGACCAGGTCGTCGACGTCGTCAACTGGCTCCGGGACGCGGCCAACTGGCGGGGCTCCACCGGGGCGTGGGCCCGCGTCGGCGAGCACGTGCAGATCTCGGCCGTGGCCGTGCTGGCCGCGGTCGTGCTGGCCGTGCCGGGGACGCTGTGGCTGGGGCACACGCGCCGTTTCGGCCTGCTGGCCATCAACGTGTCCAACGTGGGCCGGGCCCTGCCCTCCTTCGCCATCCTGGTGGTCGGCACCCAGCTCCTGGGCCTGCTGGAGAAGCCGGTCATCGGCTCGGTCAGCGTGTTCGTGGCCCTGGTGGCCCTGGCCGTGCCCCCCATCGTGACCAACACCTACGTGGGCATGGCCGAGGTGCCCGACGAGGTGCGCGACGCGGCCCGGGGCATGGGCCTCTCCGAGGGGCAGATCCTGCGCCGGGTCGAGCTGCCCCTGGCCGTCCCGCTGATCATGGCCGGGGTCCGCACCTCGGCCGTGCAGGTGGTGGCCACCGCCACCATCGCCGCCCAGCTCGGCTTCGGGGGTCTGGGCCGCTTCATCATCGACGGTTACGCCCTGCGTTCCTCCGGCGGCTTCACCGACGTGCTGGCCGGCGCCCTGCTGGTGGCGGCCCTGGCCCTGGCCACCGAGGGGGCCCTCGGCCTGGTGCAACGGGCCCTCACCCCTCGGGGCCTGCGGATCGAGCGGCGGGCCCACCGCCCCGACCTCCTCGACGATGCCTCGCCCGTCGGCGCCGGGCCGGAGCCCGTGCCGGTCGCAGCCTGATCTCACCCACCCCTGACCCCACCGAAAGGCACCACCCGCCGTGATCACCCACCGACGCCGCCTGGCCGGCGTCCTCCTCATCCCCCTCCTGGCCCTGGCCATGGGGGCCTGCACCGACAGCGACGACGGCGACGCCACCGGCGACACGTCCGGCCCCGACACCGCCGAGTTCACGTTCCGCCCCCTGGACACCGGGGGTCCCAACACCGTGGCCGCCCTGGAGGCCGGCGACATCGACATCGCCCTCCTGTTCTCCAGCAACGGGGCCATCGCCGCCAACGACTGGGTGGCGCTGGAGGACGACCAGGGCCTCCAGCAGGCCGAGAACTTCGTGCCCGCCATCCGGACCGAGGCCACCAGCGACGACATCGCCGCCGTGCTCGACGCGGTGAGCGAGGGCCTGACCGACGACGTGATCCGGGCCGCGGTGGCCCGGGTGTCCATCGACGGCGGCAACCCCGAGGACGTGGCAGCCGACGTGCTCACCGAGCTGGACGTGCCCGCCGACCTCACCGCCGAGGGCGACCTGACCGTGGGTAGCGCCAACTTCACCGAGTCCACCCTGGTGGCCCAGATCTACGGCCAGGCCCTGGAGGCGGCCGGCGTCACCGTCGACTACACGCCCGAGATCGGCCCCCGCGACGTCTACTTCCCGGCCCTGGAGACCGGCGAGATCGACCTCATCCCCGAGTTCACCGGCTCGCTGGCCCTGTTCCTGGACGACACGGCCGAGCCCGGCTCCGACCCGGACGCGGCGCTGGAGGCGGCCCGCGAGCTGACCGAGTCGCGGGGCGTGACCCTCCTCGGCATCGCCCCGGCCCAGAGCGCCAACACCTTCGTGGTCACCTCCCAGACGGCCGAGAAGTACGACCTGGCCAAGATGTCCGACCTGGTCGACGTGGAGGACCCCCTGGTCCTGGGGGGCCCGCCCGAGTGCCCGGAGCGGCCGTTCTGCATCCCGGGCCTGGAGCGGCTCTACCGCCTGAAGTTCGCCTCCTAGGCGCGGCCCGTCCGCGAAGCTGGCGGCGATGGCCGACGGCACCCCACGCCCCGACGGGACGGCGGAGGGGTCGAGCCCCGTGCTCGACCTCTCCGCCACCCGCGAGCAGTACCTCCACGACGGCCTCCACCGGGCCGACCTGGCGCCCGACCCGCTCGACACGTTCCGGGCCTGGTACGCGACCTGGGAGGCCACCGGCCCCTACGACCCGGCCGCGGTGGCGCTGGCCACCGCCACCCCCGACGGGCGCCCGTCGGTGCGCTTCGTGCTGGTGCGCCGGGTCGACCACGGCTTCTGCTTCTTCACCGACACCACCAGCCGCAAGGGCCAGGAGCTGGCCGCCAACCCCCAGGCCGCCCTGTGCTTCGGGTGGATCGCCCTCAGCCGCCAGGTCCGGGCGGTGGGTCGGGTCGAGAGCCTGACCGTCGCCGAGGTCGACACGTACTGGCGCACCCGCCCGGTGGGCAGCCGCATCTCGGCCGCGGCGTCGGCCCAGAGCCAGCCCGTCGCCGACCGGGCCGCGCTGGAGCAGCGCCGCGACGAGGTGGCCGGCGCGGTGCGGGGCGACGACGTGCCCCGGCCCGACGGGTGGGGCGGCTACCGGCTGGTGCCCGACGAGGTGGAGGTGTGGCAGGGGCGGGCCGACCGGCTGCACGACCGCTTCCTCTACACCCGCTCCGGGCCCGGTTGGGACCTCCAGCGGCTGATGCCCTGACGGGGCCGCCCCCCTCGGCGACGTGACGTCCGGCACCTGTACGGTGCCGGCCATGCCCCCCCGCCGCCGCCCCTGGTCGTCCTCCGCTCGCCGGCTGCTGGCCGTGGCCCTGGCCGCGACCCTGCTGGCCGCCGCCTGCTCGGGCGACGACGGCGACGGCGACGAGGGCGCCCGCCCCGGCGACGACGGGCCGGCCGGCACCGTCCTGGGCCAGGGCGACCGCTACGAGGCCACCATCCGCCGGGACGGGGCCGGCGTGCCCCACATCACCGCCGACACCCTGGCCGGCGCCGCCTTCGGCCAGGGCTGGGCCAGCGGCGAGGACCGGGCCTGCGACCTGGCCGACCAGCTGGTGCGCATCCGGGGCGAGCGGGCCCGGTGGTTCGGGCCCGGCGAGGACGACGAGCACATCGCGTCGGACCTGTCGTGGCGGGCCATCGGCGTCGCCGAGGTGGCCGCGGCCGACTGGGAGACGGTCAGCGACGAGGTGCGGACCCTCCTCACCGCCTTCGCCGAGGGGTGGAACGCCCACCTGGCCGAGGTGGGGGCGGACGGGCTGGCGGGCTGGTGCGCGGGCGAGGAGTGGGTGCAGCCGGTGGAGCCGGTCGACCTCTACACCTACGCCCGCTCCATCGCTCTCCAGGCCTCCAGCGGGGCGGTGGCCGACCTGCTGGGCTCGGCCCAGCCCCCGGAGGCGACGCCCACCCCCGACGCCGGCGGTGAGGGCGGGGCCGTCGTGCCCCAGAGCACCCGGGGCGCCGGGACCGGCGCCGGCCTCGGCGGCGACGCCCCGCTGGCCTCCAACGGCTGGGCCGTCGGGGCCGAGCGCTCCACCGCCGGCGGGGGGCTGCTGCTGGCCAACCCCCACTTCCCGTGGGAGGGCGAGCTGCGGTTCTGGGAGGTCCACCTGACCGTGCCCGGCGAGCTCGACGCCTACGGCGTGCAGCTCTCGGGCCTGCCCGGCATCGGCATCGGCTTCACCGACACCTTCGGCTGGACCCACACCGTCTCGGCCGGCAACCGCTTCACCGCCTACACGCTCGACCTGGTCCCCGGCTCACCCACCACGTACCGCTACGGCGGCGAGGAGCGGGAGATGACCTCCGAGGAGGTCACCGTCGAGGTGCTGGGCGACGACGGCGAGCTCACCGACGAGACCCGCACCCTGTGGCGCACCCACTACGGGCCGGTGCTCGACTTCCCCGGCGTGGGCTGGACCGACACCCAGGCCATCACCCTGCGCGACGCCAACATCGACAACGACGAGTTCCTCGAGCAGTACATGGCCATGATGCAGGCCGACGACCTGGACGACTTCATCGCCATCCACCGCGACGTCGGCGGCGTCCCGCTGTTCAACACCATCGCCACCTCGGCCGACGGCCGGGCCTGGTACGCCGACACCTCGGCCACCCCCGCCCTGTCGGACGAGGCCCTGACCGGCTACGAGACCTCGCTGGCCGCCGATGTCATCGTGGCCGCGGCGGCCGACGCCGGGGCCATCCTCCTGGACGGCTCCGACCCGGTCAACGAGTGGGAGGAGCGGGAGGGGGCCCGCGACCCGGGGCTGGTGCCGTACGCCGAGATGCCGGTGGCGGAGCGGTCCGACTACGTGTTCAACGCCAACGACCCGTTCTGGATCTCGCACGCCACCGAGCTGCTGGAGGGCGACTACTCGCCCCTCCACGGCCGTCAGGGCACGGCTCCCTCGCCCCGCACCCGCGAGAACGCCACCGTCCTCGACGACACCACCGCCGAGGGCCCCTCGGGCCCGGACGGCACCTTCACCCTGGAGGAGCTGGCCGCCGCCGCGGTGCAGAACCGGGGCTACACGTCCCGGGCCCTGCGGGAGGCGGTGGTCGAGCGCTGCACCGGTGCCGCCCCGGTGGCGGTGCCGGCCCTGACCGACGACGAGGGCGCCGAGGAGCTGCCGGCCGCCACCGTGGACGTGGCCGAGGCCTGCGCCGTGCTGGAGGCGTGGGACGGCACCTACGACGTCGACTCGGTGGGCCCGCCGGTGTGGCGCGAGCTCATGGGCCGCTTCGCCGGTGAGGACCTGACCGAGGCGGGGGCCCTGTGGGCCGAGCCCTTCGATCCCGCCGAGCCCATCGCCACCCCCCGGGGCCTGGCCCCGATCCCCCAGCCCGACCCCGACCCGGTCCTGGTCAACCTGGCCCGGGCCGTGCAGGTCCTGGACGCAGCCGGGGTGGCCGTCGACACCGCCCTGGGCGAGGTCCAGGTGGCCGAGCGCAACGGCACCCTGGTGCCCATCCACGGCGGCCAGGGGGCCGACGGCGTCACCAACGTGGTCGAGTGGGGCGGCGGGGGCACCATCCTGGACCCGGCCACCACCGACCTGTCCCGTGACCCGGTGGTCTCGGGTTCGGACCTGGCCGAGGTGACCGGCAGCGGCGCCGACGGCACCGGCTACCGCATCACCTACGGCACCTCGTTCATGATGGCCCTGGCCTACGGCGAGGACGGCCCGCAGGCCCAGGTGTTCCTCACCTACGGCAACACCGAGGACCGCGACGACCCCGCCTACCTGGCCGCCACCGAGGCGTTCTCGGACAAGGAGTGGCGCCCCGTGGCCTTCACCGAGGCCGCCGTGGCCCGGGCCGCGGTGGAGACGATCACCGTCCGGGGCTGACCCCGGTCGGGTCAGCGGGGGGCGCGGCGGGTGGAGCGCAGGACCAGCACCAGGGCGATGGCCGCCACCACGAGGGCCAGGGCCAGGCCCACCTCCACCCCGCCGATGGACTGCACCCAGGCCGAGATGTCGAACGACCAGCCCCAGACCCGGTCGGTCACCGGGTCCGACGGCGAGGCGCCCGAGCGCAGCTCGCTGGCCCCGTACCAGACCAGGTAGGCGCCGGTCAGCACGAACAGCAGGCCCGAGGCCCGGCCCACGTGCGGCGAGGCCCGGCGCACCAGGGCGGCGGCCGAGCCCCGGGCCACGGCCACGGCCATGGACAGGGCCACGATCACCAGGGTGAAGCCGGCGGCGAAGGCCCCCAGGCGGGCCAGCCCGGTGCCCCAGTCGGCGCCGAAGGTGGTGGCCACGTGGGCCACGAAGAGCTGGATGGAGCACGACACCGAGACCACGGCGTAGGACACGCCGTAGAGGAACATGGCGGCCAGGCCCCGGCCCCCACCCGTGCGGTCCAGGCGGGGGAGGGGCAGGCGGATGGCCCGGCCGGCCAGCAGCACCACCCCCATGGCCACCAGGGCCAGGCCCACCACCGGGGTGACCCAGGGGGTGATGCGCTCCACCTCGGCCGAGGCCGCCGTCACCAGGGCGCCCAGGGTGCCGAACACGGCCACGAACCCGGCGGAGACGGCCAGGGCCACCACCACGGCCCGGGTCACGGCCACCGGCGTGGGTCGGGTGGCCTCGTCGCCGGTGATGAACCACCCCAGGTAGGCGGGCAGCATGGGCAGGGCGCACGGGTTGACGGTGGCCACCATCCCGAAGGTGAAGGCGGCGGCCAGCCCCAGGTCGGCCATCAGGCCCCGCCCGGTCCCGGGCGGGGGGCCATGGCCCCCCGGCCCCCGGTGGGCATCGGGACCGTCGGGCGCCCGGCGGCGGCCGTCACCCGCACTCCTCCAGGCCGCCGGCGTAGACGGTCTGGTTGAGCTTCTCGCACAGGCGCTCGGCCGAGATGGTGCGCTGGATCACCTCGGCGATGGTCCCGTCGGGCAGCACCAGGAGGGTCACCGGGGCGGTGACGATGCCCAGGGCCCGGGTCAGCGCCCCCTCGGCGTCGACCAGCAGGTCGTAGGTGACGCCGGTCTGCCGGGCCAGGTCGCGGGCGTCCTGGGGGTCCTGGTCCCGGATGTTGACCCCCACGAACGAGACGTCGTCGCCCAGGGAGGTGTGCACCCGTTGGAGGTCCGGCATCTCCTCCACGCAGGGGGCGCACCAGCTCCCCCAGAAGTTCACCACCAGGGGCTGGCCCTGGTAGTCGGCCAGGCTGGCCCGCCCCTCGCCGGCGAGGCGGTCGAGGGCGATGTCGGGCACGACCTCGGCCTCGGTCAGCAGGCCGGCCTCGGGCTGCTCGCCGTCGTCGTCCCCGGTCAGGGTGCTCACGACCAGGCCGGCCAGGACGGCGGCCACCAGGGCCACCAGCGCGCACACCATGAGGGTGCGGGCGTCGAGGAGCGACCGGCGCGGGGGCCGGCCCGTCCCGGGGCCGCGCTCGGGCGCCGTCCCGTCGGGCCCGCCCCGGTTCGTTGCCGCGGTGGGCCCGCCATCGCCCGGGCTCGGGTCGCCGGCCACGACGGGAGGGATGCCGCCATCGCCCGGGGTCGGGTCGCCGGTCGCGTCGGGAGAGGTGGCGCCGTCGCCCTGGGCGGGAGGGTCGGCGGGACCGGAGGCCATGGCCGCAGGCTATGGCTCCCTCCCGACCGGGGCCATGTGGAGCCCCTCCTCGCCGGATGCGTGGTGCGCCGCGGGGACGCCGGTGTCCCCGCCCCTCGGGCCAGAGGGGTCAGGGGGTCGGCACCAGCAGCAGGGCCAGGTCGGCGGCCCGGCGGCGGGCGTGGCCGGCCAGGGCCTCGGGCTCGACCAGGGTCGCTTCCAGCAGCAGGGCGAACAGGGTGCCGGCCACGGCCCGGGCGGCCACGTCGGGGGCCACCGTCATCTCCGGCACCAGCCGGGGCAGCGTGTCGGTGAGGGCGGCCTCGATGGTGGCCCGCAGCCCGTCGCCCACTGAGCGGGCCGTCGGGTCCCCGTGGAGGGCCTCGCTGAGCAGCAGGCGCCAGATGGGGGCCTCGGCCATGGCCCCCTCCCACATGTCGTGCACCAGGGCGGCCAGGCGCTCGGGGGCGGGCAGGCGCAGGTCGGGGACGGGCAGGTGCTCGAGCTGGGCCCCGTAGCGCCGCTCCTCGATGACCGCCCGGAGCAGGGCGTCCTTGGACGGGAAGTAGTGGTAGAGCGCGGCCACGTGCAGACCGCACGCCGTGGCCAGGGTGCGCATGCTGGTGGCCGACGCCCCCCGGGCGGCCATGAGGTCCAGGGCCGCGTCCAGGATGCGCTCGCGCTGGCCGGGCCGGGCCCCCCGCTCGGCGGGCGGGGCCGCGGGGGCGCTCACGTGCGGGCCGGGTTCGACACCGGGGTGAAGACGGCCGGGAGGTGCTCGATGCCGACGACCAGGGTCGAGCGGTTGCGCTGGATGGTGGACGGGTCGACGGCCCGGATGTCGGGCAGCCGGGCCAGCAGCTCCTCGAACACCAGCTTGACCTCCAGCCGGGCCAGGTTGGCGCCCAGGCAGTAGTGGGTGCCGGCCCCGAAGGCCAGGTGGTTGTTGGGCTGGCGGTCGACGACGAAGTCGTCGGGGCGGTCGAAGGCCCGCTCGTCCCGGTTGGCCGACTGGTAGAGCATGAGGACCCGGTCGCCGGGCTCGATGCGCTGGCCGTGCACCTCGTGGGCCTGGGTGGCGGTGCGCATGAAGGTCATCACCGGCGTGGTCCACCGGATGATCTCGTCGACGGCCAGGTCGATCAGGCCCGGGTCGTCGAGCAGCTTCTGGCGCTGGTCGGGGTGGCGGCTGAGGGCCAGGAGCCCACCGGAGATGGCGTTGCGGGTGGTCTCGTTGCCGGCCACCAGCAGCAGGGTGAGGAACATGAGCAGCTCGTCGTCCTGGAGGGCGCCGTCGCCGTGGAGGCCGGGGTCGACGGCCTTGTGCTCCTTGTCGAGCCCCCCCTCGTCGAAGGCCCGGGTCAGGATGCCGATGATGTCGTCGGTGGCCTGCTGGCGCCGCTGGGGGATGAGCTCCAGGCAGGCCTGGGCGAACTCGCCGAAGGCGGTGGCCGCGGTGTGGAGCTCCGGGGCGTCGCCCACGTGCCCGTCGCCGGCCATCATGGCGTCGGACCAGCGGTACATCTTGTCCCTGGTCTCGGGGTCGAGGCCCATCATCTCGCAGATGATGATGAGGGGCACCTGGGCCGCCAGCTCGTCGACGAAGTCGATCTCGCCCCGCTCCTGGACCTCGTCGACGATGCGGCGGGCCAGCTCCCGGATGTGGGGGGCCAGCTCCCGCACCCGGCGGGGGGTGAAGCCCCGGTTGATGAGGCGGCGCTGGCGGGTGTGCTCGGGGTCGTCGAGGGCGATGAGGGACATGTCGGCCGCCACCTTGGGCCGTACGCCCTGGGCCGCCGACCACAGGTCGGACCGGCGCGACACCTCGAACACGTCGGCGTGCCGGCTGACCACCCACAGGTCGTTGCCCTCGTCGCGGTACAGGGGGGCCTCGTCGCGCAGCCACCGGTAGGTGGCCCAGGGGTCGTCGTAGAGGGCCGGGTCGAGGATGTCCACGGGCAGGGGGGGAGCGGCGGTGGGCATGCCGCCACGGTCGCGCTGAACGATCGTTCAGTCAACCCAAGCGATCGTTCATCGACACCTTGGACCGCTGTCCGCCACGGAGGCCGTCAGCGGTCCAACGTTCGATGGGGTGGGGACCGAACGGTCCCCCCGTCGTGCCCGGTCAGCGGATGAGGCGGGCGATGGCGGCGGTGGCCTCGGCCACCATGCGGTCGGCCTCGGCCCGGGCCGCGTCCTGGTCACCGGTCCCCTCGGCGTCGCGGGCCGCCCCGGCCACGCAGTGGCGGATGTGCTGGTCCAGCAGGCCCAGGGCCACGCTCTGGAGGGCGGAGCTGACGGCGCTGATCTGGGTCAGGACGTCGATGCAGTAGGTGTCGTCCTCGACCATGCGCTGGAGGCCGCGGACCTGGCCCTCGATGCGGCGCAGGCGCCGGGTGTAGTCGTCCTTGTCCATGGAGTAGCCGCGCATCGCTCCTCCGGGGGGTGGCGGTGGACGGCCAGGGTACCCCCGGGGGGTACGCAGGCGGCGGTGGGTGGGGCGGCGTCGCTCGTCCGAGTGGGCCCGCGCCGGTGTGGTCGGCTGGAATCGCCGGCGAACCGGGGGCCGGTGCGGCCTGCCGCCCCGGTCCCCCCGCCCGAGAGGACCCCCGTGGCCCCAGACCCGTCCCCGTCGCGCCGGCCCGCCCTGCTGGGCCTGGCCGCCGCGGCCGGAGTGGCCGGCACGGCCTGGGCCCGGGCCCGCCGCCGAGGCCGCGCCGTGACCGCCGTGAGCTCCGTGCCCCGCTCCCCGTCGCCGGTGGGTGGGGGTTCGGTGCTGGCCCGCAATGCCCAGCTCGGGGCGGTGGGGGCCCGGTCGGCCGGGCGCTACGCCGCCCACCGGGCCCGGCGCACGTTCGCGGCGGCCGAGCGGCGCCAGGACCTCGACGCGCAGTTCCAGCTGCGCACCGCGGAGGACGTCACCGCCGCCCTGGGGAACATGAAGGGCGCCCTCATGAAGCTGGGCCAGATGGCGTCGTACCTCGACCAGGGCCTGCCCGAGCCGGTGCGCCAGACCCTGGCCCAGCTCCGCACCGACGCCCCGCCCATGGCCCCCGAGCTGGCCGCCCGGGTGATCGAGGAGGAGTTGGGCCGGCCCCCGGACCGCCTCTTCGCCCAGTGGGACCCCGAGCCCATCGCCGCTGCCTCCATCGGCCAGGTGCACCGGGCCGTCACCCACGACGACCGGGCCGTGGCCGTCAAGGTCCAGTACCCGGGGGTGGCGGCGGCCATCCGCTCGGACCTGGCCGGGGTGGGGGTGCTCTTCGGGGGGATGGGCCTGGCCTTCCCCGGCCTGGAGCCCGAACCCCTGGTGGCCGAGCTGCGGGAGCGCCTGCTGGAGGAGCTCGACTACCGGCAGGAGGCCGGCAACCTCCGCCTGTTCGCCGAGGCCTACCGGGGCCACCCGTTCATCCACGTGCCCGACCCGGTGCCGGAGCTGTCGACCGGGCGGGTGCTGACCACCGACCTGGCCGTGGGCGATCCGTTCGAGGTGGTGGTGGCGGCCGACCAGGCCCGTCGCGACCACGCCGCCGAGGTGATCTACCGCTTCGTGTTCGGCAGCCTGTACCGGCTCCGGGCCTTCAACGGCGACCCCCACCCCGGCAACTACCTGTTCGGCCCCGAGGGGCGGGTCACGTTCCTGGACTTCGGCCTGGTCAAGCGGTTCGACACGTCGGAGTTGGCCGGCTTCAGCGCCATGGCCGAGGCCATCGCCGTGCGCCGGGACCCGGCCCGCTTCCGGGCCGTGTGCGAGGAGATCGGCCTGTTGCGGCCGGGACAGGCCTTCACCGACGAGGAGGTGATCGACTACTTCGGCCACTACTACGAGCTGGTCGAGCGGCCCGGCCCCTTCACCGTGACCAGCCAGTACGCCAGCGAGTCGGTGCGGCGCATGTTCGACGCCAGCGGGCCGTACGCCGAGATCCAGAAGGCGGCCAACGTCCCGCCCGCCTTCGTCATCATCCAGCGGATCAACCTGGGGCTCTACGCCATCCTGGGCGAGCTGGAGGCGACGGCCGACTGGCGGCGCATCTGCGAGGAGCTGTGGCCCTTCGTGGACGGCCCGCCCAGCACGCCGCTGGGCCAGGCCGAGGCCGAGTGGCTGGCCCGCCGGGCCCGGGACGGCACGGGGGTCGGCCCGGTCCCGGGCTGACCGGCCCGTCGCTCAGCCCTGCTCCAGGGCGATGACGAAGTCGAAGGTGCCCTGGTCGTCGACGTCGGCCAGGAACGGGGCGGTGGGCTTCTCGATGTCGTGGTCGGCCAGGGCCACGGGGATGGAGTCGACCGCCGCCACCTGGATCTGGGACCCGACGACGCGGGCCTCCACGGTGAAGGTGATCTCCCGGGTCACGCCGTGGAGGGTGAGGTCGCCGGTGGCCTCGGCCGTCACCTTCTCGCCGCCGGCCGGGTCGTCGCCGATGTCGATGGGCTCGGTGAGGGTGAACGACGCCTCGGGGAACTGCTCGATCTCCAGGCCCTGCCGGTCCATGGCCTGGCGGCGGTTGGCCACGTCGAGGCCGGTGGGGGCGTCGTCGAAGGCCAACCGGGTGAGGTCCACGGTGAACGCGGCCTCGGTGACCTGGGAGCCGGCGATGGTGATCGAGCCCTCGACCCCCGGGGTCTCCCCGGTGGCGGTGTGGTCGGGGAGGGCGGTGAAGTCCTCGGTGATGGCCATCAGGGCCCGGGTGCGCTCGCCCTCGACCGCGTTCCAGGTGCCGTCCAGCGAGTCGGGGGCCTGGCCCGCCGGTTGCTCCGACCCGTCGTCGACGGTGAGGTCCTCGGGGGTGTCGTCCCGCAGGAAGTACCAGGCGCCGGCGCCGATCACGGCCAGGACCACCAGGACGACCACCGCGGCCAGGATCTTCTTGATCATGCAGGCAAGTGTGGCTCACCCGGGCCCGCTCCGGGGGGCCGCCGGGCCTCGGCGTGGTCGGGGGGCGGGGCGGGGAGCGGGGGCGGGGCGTCCCGGTGCTCGGCGGCCAGGGCCCGGCGCCGGCGACGGCGGACCACCAGCAGCTCGACGGCGAAGGCCCCGCCGCCCACCACCGTGGCCCCCAGCACCAGCACGGCGGCGGGCACCGCCCGTGACGCCACCCGGTCCTGGCACCGCGTGGCCCGGGCCGCGTCGGCCACGTCGGGGGCCAGGGTCACCACCTCGCCCCCGTCCACGATCTGGTCGTTGCCGTCGGGCACCACGTCGACCCGGCCCTGGTACAGGTAGGCGCCGGGCGCGCCGCAGTCCTGCACGGGGGGGTTGCGCACCGGCACGACCAGCAGGAGGGTTGCGGCGACGTAGGCCAGCAGGGCCAGGGCGGCCAGCGCCCGGGTCAGCCGGGCCAGGGGGCCGGGTGGGGTGACGGGCCCCTCGCCGGGGCTCTCGACGCCGCCCGGCGCGGGGAGCGGAGGGGGGGCGTCGTCCACGGCGGGGGAGCCTGGCACAGATGGGATGGGGGCCGGCTCCGAGGAGGGGAGGTCCTGGAGCCGGCCCCAGTGCGCCGGGTCGCACCTGGCGGTCGTCGGTGTGCGAGACGATCACCAGGAGGTGGGATGAGAGCGACCCGGCAACGCTGCCCCTCCATCGGGCCCTTCGATGGCGCTTGTGAGACTTTGACCGCAGAAAGTGAGGAAGAATGTCGTCTTCTGTCGACAAGCGTGACAGAAAGGGCGAAGCTCCAGGTCAGCCCCGGATCAGGGTGGCCAGGGCCCACACCGTGGCCACCAGGCCCAGGCCCGCCATGGCCAGGCTCCGGCCCACCGGCGCCCGGCTGCCCTCGGCCGTCATGCGGGCCGGCGGGCGGGCCACGGCCAGCAGGTTCCCGACCAGCATGGCCCCCCCGAAGGCCAGCAGCAGGTAGGCCAGGAGGTCGTCGCCCAGGAACACGCCCCGAGGCTACGGGGAGGCCCGGACCGCCGTCCCATCATCGGCGGGGGGGCCGGCCGTCCCCCGCCGGCTGCGGCGGGCCGAGCGGACGACCACGGCGGCGATGACGGCCACCGCGGCCAGGATCACGCCCAGCAGGGCCAGTTGCTCCCACCCGCCCGGCTCGCCGGGCTCGGCGGCGGCCTGGCCGGTGCCCGGCTCGGGGATGATGCCGGGCCGGTCGCCGGACCGCTGGGAGGCCCGGCAGGCGGCGTCGTCCGGCGCGCAGGCCACGGTGGAGGCGGTGGTGGCCACCGGGTCGCCGGCCCCGCCGTCGGCCAGCACGGCGATGGCCACCAGGACCAGGATGGCGCCGAACACGCCCACCCCGGCCAGGACGATCGAGCGTCGGTCGGAGCCGTCGGCAGCCACCCGGCCAGTGTGGCACTCCGGCTGGGTGCCACATACCGTGACCAGGCGCCCAGCATCCGTGGCATGACACCGGTCACTGTGGGATGGTTGCCCCAAACCCTCATCCGTGACCGGGAGTATGGATGGACGCCGCCACGCCATCGACCACCACCTCCGGGCGCCCGCCGCGCCCGGAGCCGCCCCGGCGGCGGCTCCTGGGCGGCTACGCGCCACTGGCCGTGGCCCTCGTGGCCCTCGCCGTGGTGATCGCCGTGGTGCCCAGCACCGCGCCACCCGAGGTCGAGGCGGCCGACGTCGACGCCGGCACCGAGGGCCAGCCGGCCACCGGCTGGGGAGACACGGTCGAGGCCTGCCCCGGGGGCGGGCCCCAGGTGGAGGGCGACCCCTACTCCCCGCCGTGCTTCACCTTCCGCGGCGACAACGGCGGGGCCACGGCCAAGGGCGTGAGCGAGGACGGCATCACCGTCACCTACCGGCAGACGCCCGAGCCCAACGTGCTGTCGGTGCTGGCCGGGCTGATGGGCATCGAGTTCAACGAGACCCCCGAGGACTTCCGCCGGACCACCGAGGGGCTGGTCGACTACTTCAACGCCAACTTCGAGATGTACGGCCGGCGGATGGTCTTCGAGTCCTTCGAGGGCAACGGGTCCCTGGTCACCGAGCTGGTCGGCGGCGGCCAGGAGGACGCCGCCAACGACGGCCTCCAGGCCGGGGTGGAGCACGCCGCCTTCGCCGACATCACCGCCGTGACCCAGCCGTACGCCGAGGCCCTGGCCCGGGAGGAGACCATCGGCTTCGGCGCCCCCTACATGTCCCGCGAGTGGTTCACCAGCCGCCGCCCCTACGCCTGGAGCATCGCCACCGACTGCTCGGTGGTGGCCGAGGCGGCCAGCGCCTACTCGATCGACCGGCTCCTCGACCGGCCCGCCATCTTCGCCGAGGGGGCCCTGAAGGACCGGCCCCGCAAGATCGCCGTGATCGCCCCCAACAACCCCGAGTACCAGCGGTGCGCCGAGGCCGGCCTCGACATCCTGGCCGACGCCGGCAAGGAGATCGACTTCGTCACCGACTACGTGCTCGACCTGGGCCGCATCCCCAACCAGGCCAAGAGCATCAGCGCCCAGATCGTGAGCCGGGACATCACCACCATCTCCTGCTTCTGTGACCCGTTCATGGTGCTGAGCCTGGCCCAGGAGATCGAGAGCCAGAACCTGCAGCCCGAGTGGATCGCCACCGGCACCGGCTTCGTCGACCTCGACCTCATCGGCCAGGGCCTGGCCAACCAGACCGACCAGTGGGACCGGGCCTTCGGGGTCAGCCCCCTGGCCGAGCAGCTCCCCCAGGGCGAGAGCGCCGGGTACCGGGCCTACAAGTCGGTGCGCGACGACGAGCCCTCGCTGGCCGTCGACGTCCTCTACTACCAGCTCTACCAACTGGCCCTGGGCATCCAGATGGCCGGCCCCGAGCTGACGCCGGAGACCTTCGAGACCGGCCTGTTCAGCTTCCCCGCGGCCTCCGGCCCCGCCGGCACCTGGGACTACTTCCCCGAGTCGTACACGCCCATCACCGACCTGCGGGAGATCTGGTGGGACCCGGACCTGGTGTCGCCGTTCAACGGCGACGCCGGCTCCTACGCCTCCAACAACGAGCGCTTCAGCCTCGACGAGCTGCCGTCGGGCCAGCCCGAGGTGTTCGGCCGATGACCCCGGCGACAGGCCGCGCCACCCCCGACACCACCCTCCGGGAAGGACGACCATGAGCGATCGCAGGCTGCTGGCCGCCGGAGCGGCGTTCGTCGCCTTCGTGGCCGCCGGGTTGCTGGGCCTGTACGACGCGTCGCTGGGGGTGGTCCTCCAGGGCGCGGCCCTGGGCGTCGGCACCGGCCTCATGGCCGTCGGCCTGGTGCTCATCTACCGCACCACCCGGGTCATCAACTTCGCCTACGGGGCCATGGGCACCGTGGCCGGCGCCCTGGCCAGCGGCCTCACCCTGGGCTCGCTCGAGTGGAGCTGGTACCTCTCGGCCCCCCTGTCCATCGTGGCCGGCGTGGCCGTGGGCCTGCTGGTCGAGTTGACGGTCATCCGGCGCTTCGCCACCTCCCCGCGCCTCGTCCTCACCGTGGCCACCATCGGCCTGGCCCAGGCCCTCGGCGGGCTGGCCCTGTTCATGCCCGGCTGGTTCGGCACCGAGGCCCTCAACCCGGGCTTCAGCACGCCCCTCTCCGACACCGAGTGGACCGTGTCGCCGGTGACGCTCGACGGCAACCACCTGGTGCTGGCCGCTGTCGCCCCGTTGGTCCTCCTGGCCCTGGCCTGGTTCCTGTTCCGCACCGGGGCCGGCACCGCGGTGCGGGGCATGGCCGAGAACCTGGATCGGGCCCGCATGCTGGGCATCCCCGTCAACCAGCTCAACCTGCTGCTGTGGGGCGTGGCCGGGGGCCTGGCCGCCGTCACGGTCGTCCTCAAGGCCCCGACCCAGGGCCTCTCCGTCGACGCCGCCGCCGGGCCCACCGTCCTGCTGGCCCCGCTGGCCGCGGCCGTCATCGTGGGCATGCGCTCCATCCCCGGGGCGTTCCTGGCCGGCGTCGCCGTCGAGATCCTGGACCAGCTGGCCCAGATCAACCTGGACTCCCGCACGTGGACCTACGTGGTGCTGCTGGGTGTCATCGTCGTCGGCCTGCTGTTCCAGGAGCGGGCCACGGGCCGGGCCGACGCCGCCGGCGAGGGCACGTGGTCGGCGGTGGGCGTCACCCACCGGCTGTCGCGGCCCCTGGCCGCCCTGCCGGAGGTCCGGGCCCTGCGCGTGGTCGGTGCCCTGCTGGTGGTCGGCGCCCTGGTGTGGATCCCCCTGGCCGGCAGCCCCTCGCAGGTCAACGACGGCACCATCACCCTCATCTACGCCCTGGCCGCGGTGTCGTTGGTGGTCCTCACCGGGTGGGGCGGAGTGGTGAGCCTGGGCCAGTTCGCCCTGGTCGGCGTGGGCGGGGTGGTGGCCGCCAACCTCATCGTCGACCACGACCTCGACCTGTTCGCCACCATCGGGCTCTCGGCCCTGGCCGGCGGGATCGTCGCCGCCGTCATCGGCATCCCCGCCCTGCGGGTCTCCGGCCAGCTCCTGGCCGTCACCACCCTGGCCTTCGCGGTGGCCATGCAGGTCCACGTCATCAACCCGGCCAACTACGCCGGCCTGGTGCCCGGCGACTTCGAGCGCCCCGAGCTGTTCGGGTCGGTCGACCTGGCCACCGAGCGCTGGCTCTACCTGCTGGCCCTGGTGCTCCTGGCCGGAGCGGTGGCCATCGTGTTCAACCTGCGCCGCACCCGCACCGGCCGGGTCGTCCGGGCCACCCGCGACAACGACCGGGGCGCGGCCGCGGTCGGCATCAGCACCACCCGCACCAAGATCACCGCCTTCGTCATCTCCGGCATGTTCGCCGGGACGGCCGGTGCCCTCCACGCCGTGGCCCTGCGGGGCATCGGCGTCAACACCTACGAGGCGGCCGACAGCCTCCTGCTGTTCTCCATGGCCGTCATCGGCGGGGTGTCCTCCCTGGGCGGCACCCTGGCCGGCGTGGCCCTGGTCCAGTGGCTGGGCTACACCTTCCCCCGGCTCCAGCTCCTGCTCACGGGGGTGGGGCTGCTGGCCATCCTGATGGTGCTGCCCGGGGGGCTGGGCCAGGCCTACGAGCGGCTGCGCGACCGGGTGGCCCACGCCGCGGCCCGGCGCCGGGGCGTGTCCCTGGTCGACGAGCTGGCCCTGGCCGACGGGGCCGACGGGGTCGCCGAGACCCCGGAGCAACGGGCGGCCGCCGCAGCCCTGGCCGTCGAGCGGGAGGAGCGGGCCGGCGCCGCCCGGGCCGGCGACGCCGCCGCCGCCGAGGCCGGCCTGTCGCGGGCCGACGCGCCGGGCGGGGGCGCCGAGGGCGCCCTGGTGTCGTGCTCGGGGCTGGAGTCGGGCTACGGCTCGCTCCAGGTGCTCTTCGGCGTGGACGTGGCCGCCGGCGACGGCGACGTGCTGGCCCTCCTCGGCACCAACGGCGCCGGCAAGTCCACCCTGTTCAAGGCCATGGTGGGCCTGCTGCCGGTCACCGCCGGACGGGTGACCTTCGCCGGCCAGGACATCACCGGCCTGCCCCCCGAGAAGGTGGCCCGCCGGGGCCTGTCGATGATGCCGGGCGGCAAGGGCGTGTTCCCCACCCTCACCGTGGCCGAGAACGTGCGCCTCTCGACGTGGATGCTCCGGGGCGACCCCGAGCGGGCCCGGGGCCGGACCGACGAGATGCTGGACATGTTCCCCATCCTCCGCGACCGCTGGGACCAGCAGGCCGGCAACCTCTCCGGGGGGGAGCAGCAGCAGCTCTCCATCGCCATGGCCTTCGTGACCGAGCCCCAGGTGGTGCTCATCGACGAGCTGTCGCTGGGCCTGGCGCCCGCCGTGGTCGGCATGCTGGTCGACAAGGTGCGGGAGCTGCACCGCCAGGGCACCACCATCGTCCTGGTCGAGCAGTCCATCAACGTGGCCCTGCTCATGTGCGAGAGCGCGGTGTTCCTGGAGAAGGGCCAGGTGCGCTTCCGGGGACCGACCGCCGGCCTGCTGGAGCGACCCGACATCCTCCGGGCCGTGTTCATCGGCAGCGACGACGGGCCGGCGGCGGGCGACTCGGGAGCCAGCGGCGACGACGCCGGGACGACGGACGCCGACGGCGACGACGCCGCGGCCGCGGGTCCGGCCGGCCGTGGCTTGGCCCTGGAGTGCCGCCAGGTGTCCAAGCGCTTCGGCGGCATCACCGCCGTCGACGAGGTGGACCTCACCGTGGCCCCCGGCCGCATCGTGGGCCTCATCGGCCACAACGGCGCCGGCAAGACCACGCTCTTCGACGTGCTGACCGGCTTCCTGGAGATCGACGGGGGCCGGGTGGTGCTGGGCGGCACCGACGTCTCCGACATGGCCCCCCACCGGCGGGCCATCCTGGGCGTGGGCCGGTCGTTCCAGGAGGCTCGCCTCTACCCGTCCCTCACCGTGCGGGAGTGCATCGAGGTCTCCCTGGAGCGCCACCTGGCCAACCGGGACCCGGTGGCCGCGGCCCTGCACCTGCCGGCGTCGGTCGACTCCGAGCGGGCGGCCGAGGCTCGGGCCGAGGAGCTCATCGCCCTGCTGGGCCTGGGCGCCTTCCGCGATCGACCCACCGGCGAGCTGTCCACCGGCACCCGGCGCATCGTGGAGCTGGCCTGCCTGCTGGCCCAGGACCCGGCGGTGGTGCTCCTGGACGAGCCCACGGCGGGCGTGGCCCAGGTCGAGACCGAGGCCCTGGTGCCCCTCTTGCGCCGCATCCAGGCCGAGACCGGTTGCTCCATGGTCGTCATCGAGCACGACATGGCGCTGTTGTCGGAGCTGTGCGACGAGTTCGTGGCCCTGGAGCAGGGCCGGGTGATCGCCCGGGGCACGCCGGCCGAGGTGCTGGCCGATCCGGACGTCATCGCCTCCTACCTGGGCACCGACGACCAGGTCATCCAGCGCTCCGGCGAGCGGCGCTCCACCACCCCGACGGCCTGAGCCAGGGGTCGGGGCGCCGGCGGGCGATCAGGCCGTCAGTCCTCGTCCTCGTCGGCCGGCGGGGCGGTCGGCTCCTCCAGGCCCAGGGCCACCATGATGGTGTGGCGGGCCGGGCCGAAGTCCTCGTCGCTGACCGTGCCGGCGGCGTGGGCCTCGCTGAGCAGGCGGAACCGCTCGAACAGCTCCTCCTCCGATGCCCCGTCCACGCCGTCCTCGGCCTCCTGGGCGTCGCGGGAGTGGCGGCGCTCGCGCTTGGCTGCCTGCTGCTCCTGGCGCATCTTGTCGATCCGGCGCTTCTCGGCCGACTGGCGGCCCCGGTTGGCCACCTCAGGCGCCGACCGCGACGGCGGGACCCGGGTGGCGGGGGCGGAGGGGTCGGCGCATCGTTGCTCTCCTCGTCGGCGGAGGACCTGGTGGCGGGTCCGAGGCCCACAGGGTAGGGACCCGAGCCTCCGAAGGCGATATGAGCGCCCTCGCCGACCCTCCGGCGACCCGCCCCGGCCGGGCCCGGCACCGCCGGCGACGTGCTGGTCAGCGTGGGGGCCAACGCCACCCTGGACGTGGAGGCCGGCACCTGGGACCCGTTGCCGGACCCGCCCCGCACCCTCGAGCGGGCGGCCCCGACCTGCCGGTGCCCGAGGAGGTGGACGGGCCCGCGGGCCCCGTGAGCTGGGTCCGCTCGGCCGACGGGACGGAGTGGGAGGCCGCGGCCACCGACACCGACGTCGTCGGGGTGCGCTGCGCCACCGCCGCCGACGCCCGCGCTCTCGTGGCTCGCACCTCCTGGCCCTCGACGGACGACCCCCCCTCGTGACCCACCCCTCGAGCCGCACCTGACCGATCCTCCCTGGCCCCGACGGCCGGGCTGGGGGAGGGTCGGCCAGGATGGGCCCGGTGAGCGAGGACGCCGGCCCCCGCACCCTGCGCCTGGCCCACCGGCGACCGTTGGCCGCCGCCGACCTGCTGGCCTTCCTGGCCGCCCGGGCGGTGCGGGGGGTGGAGGCCGGGGTGCGAGGTCCGGACGGGGCCCTCGTCGGCTACCGGCGCACCCTGGCCCTGCCCCACGCCCCGGCCACGGTCACCCTGGTGCCGGCCGACGGCCACGTGCTCGGCACGCTGCGGGGCGACGCCCGGGACGCGGACGAGGCGGAGGCCCGGGTCCGGCGCCTGCTCGACCTGGACGCCGACCCCGCCGCCGTCGACGCCCACCTCGGCCGCGACCCCCTGCTCGCTCCGCTGGTGGCGGCCCGGCCCGGCCTGCGGGTGCCGGGTGCGGTCGACGGGTTCGAGGTGGCGGTGCGGGCCGTCGTCGGCCAGCAGGTGTCGGTGGCCGGGGCCATCACCACCATCGGCCGCCTCACCGCCGAGCGGGGCACCCCGCTGGCCACTCCCGACGGCGAGCTCACCCACCTGTTCCCCTCCGCGGCCCAGGTGGCGGCGGCCGACCCCGACCTCCTGCCCATGCCCCGGGCCCGGGGCCGGGCCCTGGTGGGGCTGGCCCGAGCGGTGGCCGACGGGGAGATCGCCCTGGACGCCGGAGCCGACCGTGACCGCACCCGGGCCGCCCTCCTGGCCCGGCCCGGCATCGGGCCGTGGACGGTGGAGGACATCGCCCTGCGGGCCTTCGGTGACCCCGACGCCTTCCCCGCCACCGACCTGGGCGTGCGCCGCACCCTGACCCGGCTGGCAGGGCCGGACGCCGCTCGCCCGGCGGCGGTGGCGGCTCGGGCCGAGCGCTGGCGCCCGTGGCGGGCCTACGCCACCCTCCACCTCTGGACCGCCACCCCCTGACCCTCCGGCCCGTGGTTCGAGGCCGATCCCGTCGCGCGCAGTTTTGGCAAGGTTGGGCTTGGCATGGTGGCGGTTGGCACGTCGGCGCCCGGCAGGCGTTCGCGTGACGTGTCGTCATCTTCGTTCACTACTCAGGGGGGAACCCTCAGCATGTTGTCCATTCGGCGCATTGCGCGTCTCGCGTTCGTTGAGCGAAGGAACTTGGCCTTCGCTTTTGCCCCCCCCCCCCGCTAGATCGGGGCCCGCGATCCGCGGGATCTGAGCGCCCCTGGCGAGCACGAGCCGGGGCCGGCCTGGTCGCCGCGCTGACCGCTCTGGTCCTGCTCCTCCTGGCCGTCGCGTCACCGGCTGCCGCTGACGCGGCGCCGGTCCCAGCCCAGGACATCGCCCCTGCCGCGGGCGACACGCCGGACACCGGAGGTGCGCCCCGGGTGGCGCAGGATCTCGACCTGCAACTGGTCGAAGGAGGCGGGCAGCTCTCCCTGCGAGGCTCCGAGGAGCCCTATCAGATCCAGAACCCGACCTCGATCACCGGCACCATCGACGCCCCGGATCCGGATACCGGTGGTGGGACCGGATCGATCACGGCGGGCACGTTCACCACCCCGCAGGTGAACATCGTCCAACACATCACCAGCCCGGTCGATGCCGACGTGTTCATCGACGCCGACTTCGCACCGACCACGCCCGGCAACCTCACCGGCACCGTCGACGCCGATGGCAACGTGTTCGTGAGCACCAGCCTGGCCGTGACCTTGAACGTGGACGTCGGTCGCAACCCGACGATCCTCACCGCCGAGTGCATCAGCAGCCCCGTGGCCCTGACGCTGTCATCGACGGCACCCCATGACCCCGCCACCGGGCTGGTCACCCTGGTCAACGACAACTTCTCCATCCCGGCCCCACCGGGCAGCGGGGCCTGTGAGAACAACGTCCGCAACGCCATCATCGCCCAGCTCGCCGGTGGGGGCCACGCCATCTCCCTGACCCTGCAAGGCGCCCTGCCCCGGCCCCAGGTCACCAAGGAGCCCACCGACACGACGCTGGCGGTCGCCCCCGATGGGGGGGCGTTGGCGGGAGACCCGATCACCCTGACCGCCACCGTGGCCCCCGACTCGACGGCCACCGCGATCGAGCCCCGGACCGGGTTCGTGAACTTCCTCGACGGCGGGCAGACCCTGGCCAGCGTCGAACTGCAACCCGACGGGACCGCCGAGCTGGTCACCACCGCCCTGCCCACCGGGTCCCGCACCTTGACCGCCCGCTACCGCGGCGACGCCACCTGGGGCCAGTCCACCTCGCCCGCGGTGGCCTACACCGTGTTCTCCGACCCTGCCCTCACCTGGGACCTCCCGGCCTTCGTGCGCATCCACGGGGGGTCCACCGACTTCACCGTCACGGCCCTCAACACCGCCCTGGGCCAGGACCTCACCAACGTCCGCCTCGACATCGCCATCCAACGAACCGTCGGCACCGGGCCCATCGGCCCTACCCTCGGCGACGACAGCACCCCTGACCGCATCACCCTCGCCCACCTCGACGGATCCGATGCCACCCCCATCACCCTCACCTCGACGGGAAGCGGTTCGAACCAGGTGCTGTCCGGCTCCATCGGCGCCAGCACCGGCACACCCCTGACCCCCGGCGCCTCGATCACCGAGGCACTGCGCCTCGCCTTCCCCGCCGTGGGCACCGTCAACCCCACGATGTGTGGGGGTTCCGATCGACTGTGCCCCGGACCCCTGGGGGTCACCTTCACCCTCCAGCTCGTCAACCCCGATACCGGGGCGATCCAGACGACGATCGCCTCCGAAGCGGGCGCGACCAAGATGATCGAAGCGACCCGCCGACCCACCACTGTCGGTGCCGGCGGCCCCGGCATCCCGCCGCTCGTCCCGGCCACCCCTGCGGTCGCGCCCCAACTCGTGCGGGCCGGCAACGCCATCACGCTGAACCTGCTGGCTGTGGATCCTCGACTCGCCGGGGTCAATCCCGAAGGCCCGATCGCTTTCGCTCTCGACGGAGCGCCCATCGGCGCGCGCCGCTTCGGGCAACCCCCGGCGGAGGCGTATCGCACCGAGCTCCCCTTCATCTCTGGCAGCAGTTATCTGATCCCGGTGCCGGCCGCCACCAGCCCGGGCACCCACAACCTGACCATCCGCTACTCCGGAGACGACTACTTCCAGCCCAGTGTGGCCACCTTCACCTTCTCCGTTGCCGCCAACCTCGGCGCCGTCTACGAATGTGAACGCCCCGGCTTCGGCACCAGCTACGTCGGACGGGCCAACGTGATCGCCCAGGCCTCCCTGCCCTCCGTGGCCGCCGCGGGCAGTGCTGTCAACGCGGTCAACCCGTCGCTGCGCCTGCTCTTCGACCGCGGTCCCAGCGCCGGTGCTGGCAACCTCCTCGCCGCCGCCATCCCCGCCTTCACCGGCCTGGTCGCGGACTACGGCGTACCCGGCACCGCCAGCGGCACCAGCCTCACCCGCACCACCACCACCCGCCTGGACACCACCACCGGCGACCCCGACCAAGTGGTGCAGGTCAACGGTCTGGCCATGGGCATGACCATCGACGGCACCCCCGGCCAGGTCCTGCCCATCCAGCTCAGGTCGTTCCAGTTCCGAGTCAGCGGCATCGGTGAGCGCCTCTCCTGCACTCCCGTCAGCGATCCCATCACCCTGGGCCAGGTCACCGTGGCCGGTACCACCCTGACCGTGTCACCAGGAGGTCCCGTGCGGGCCGGAGCAGCGGTCGCCCTCGAAGCCACCACCGGACCGGTGAGCGCATCGGGCGGGGTGATGGAGCTCCGTGACGGGGACACCACCATCGGCGTGGTCGACGTCGACGCCGACGGCAAGGCCTCCCTGACCACCACCGACCTCCCCGTGGGCGGACATTCCTTGACCGCCCGCTACCTGGGTGGGTTGACGGTGCCGGTCACCACGTCGGAGGCCGTGCCGCTGACCGTGATCGACACCTTCGACTGTGCGGCTTTCACCCAGGCTGGCAACGCCGCGGTGGTGCGTCTGGTGTATCTGGAGCTGCTGGGTCGGTGCCCGGATCAGGCCGGGTTCGATCACTGGGCCGGCCGCCTCGACGCCGGGGCCTCGGCGTCATCGTTCGCGAGGTCGATCTCCGGTACTGACGAAGCCGTGGGTCGCGTCGTGGATGACGCCTACATCACCATGCTCGGCCGTTCCCCCGACCCCGCGGGCCGGGTGTTCTGGACTGACCGTCTCCAAGCATCGGGCCGCTACGACCAACTGCTGGCGGATCTGGCTGCGTCGCCGGAGTTCTGGGCCAAGGCCGGCGGAACGAACACCGGGTTCGTGACCCGGGTCTATGACCGGCTCCTGGGCCGGACCCCCGACACGGCGGGCCTGAACCATTGGGTCGGCCGCCTCGACACCGGCATCTCACCGCGCGCGTTGGTGTTGACCTTGGCCAACCTGGACGAGCCACTCGGCCGCCTGGTGGTCGACGCCTACGACGAGATCCTGGGCCGGGCCCCGTTCGCGGCCGAGCGCACGGCCGGGATCGCCTACCTGCGGGCGACCGGGTCCCGGTCGGGGCTCTATGCCCAGTTGATCGGTACCACCGAGTTCCACACCCGGGCCCAGGGTCACCCCAACCCCGAGGACTGACCCGCCCCCGCAGGTCAGCTGATCGCGGGCCCGCCCACCGGACAACCGGGGTGGGCGAGCCCGCCGGTCGGTACGAGCCCACACCTGCCGGGCCCGCCGACCCCCGTGAACGCCCGCGCCACCCCCCGGCGCGGGCGTTCACGCGTCTGAGCCCGAGGCGTCGCGTAGACGACGCGCCGTTGCGCGCAGTTTTGGCAAGGTTGGGCTTGGCATGGTGGCGGTTGGCACGTCGGCGCCCGGCAGGCGTTCGCGTGACGTGTCGTCATCTTCGTTCACTACTCAGGGGGGAACCCTCCACATGTTGTCCATTCGACGCATTGCGCGTCTCGCGTTCGTTGAGCGAAGGAACTTGGCCTTCGCTTTTGCCCCCCCCCCCGCTAGATCGGGGCCCGCGATCCGCGGGATCTGAGCGCCCCTGGCGGACGCGCGCCGGTGCCGGCCTGGTCGCCGCCCTCACCGCACTGGTCCTGCTCCCCCTGGCCGTCGCGTCACCGGCTGCCGCTGACGCGGCACCGGTCCCAGCCCAGGACATCGCCCCTGCCGCGGGCGACACGCCGGACACCGGAGGTGCGCCCCGGGTGGCGCAGGATCTCGACCTGCAGTTGGTCGAGGGTGGCGGGCAGCTCTCTCTGAGGGGTTCTGAGGAGCCGTACCAGATCGAGAACCCGACCTCGATCACCGGCACCATCGACGCCCCCGACCCCGACACCGGCGGCGGCACCGGCGCCATCACCGCAGGGACCTTCACCACCCCACAGGTGAACATCGTCCAGCCCATCACCACCCCGGTGGTG